>DATBKR010000397.1:0-14313 GCA_036555805.1 Hyphomicrobiaceae bacterium
GATGACCGCGCGCCGCTTCCGCCACCTGCCGGTAGTCACCGAGGGCGACCTGGTCGGCATCATCTCCATCGGCGACGTGGTCAAGCACCACGTGGCCGAGATCGAGATGGAAGCCACCGCCATGCGCGAGTACATCGCCCATAGCTGACGCCCGCGCAGAGGCGTCAGCCTGTCCGCGCGTACACGGCGTTGAAGCGGCGGGCGATGATGTCGCGCTTGATGCGCTCGATGTCGTGCTGCGCCGCCGTCCGGCCGCACTCGATCATCTCCTCGGCGCGGTGGAAGTCGAACAGGCCGATCGGCGGCAGGGGCGGGGCGATCATCGCATCGGGCGGGTCGCCGGCCAGCCGCGAGCGCGCGATGCGGTCCTGCACGATGTTGAAGGCCTGCATCATGACCGTGGAGATGCCGGGCCCGCTCTCGACCCGTCCGAACAGCTGGCGCTGCAGCAGCTTCTTCACGGCGCGGCCGTTGCGTGCCAGCAGGCCGTTGTCCTCCGGGGGGGGCAGGGCGGCAACGGGCAGGGCGTCGAGATCGGCGATGACCGTTCCGTGCCCCCCCTCGGTGTTGACGTTGACTGCGATCACGTAGCGCGCGCCGAGCGCCCGGCACACGGAGACGGGGATGGGGTTCACCAGCGCTCCGTCGAACAGCCAGCGGCCCTCGATGCTGACCGGCTTGAAGATGCCGGGCATGGCGTAGGAGGCGCGGATGGCGTTGGCGAGATGCCCGCGCGTGAGCCAGACCTCGTGGCCGGTGCCGATCTCCGCCGCCACCGCCACGAAGCGCCGCGCGAGCGACTCGATGGAGAGCTGCTTCAGCCGATCCTCGAGCGCCTCGCGCAGGCGCTGGCCGTGGATCAGGCCGGAGCCTGAGAAGTTGAAATCGAGAAAGCCCAGCACCTTGCGCCGGGTCAGATTGCGCGCGAACCCCTCCAGTGCGTCGAGTTCGCCGGCGACGTAGCACCCGCCGACCACGGCGCCCACGGAGGTGCCGACGACGATGTCGGGGTGGATGCCGGCCTCGGCCAGCGCGCGTACGATGCCGATGTGCGTCCACCCCCGAGCGGCGCCTGCGCCGAGCGCCAGTCCGATCTTGTAATCGCCCATCGCGGTACCCCGTCGAGCAGCAGCTGCGGAGCGGTGAGGCAGCGCCGGTCCCTCGCCATCACGCTGGGGCCGTGAGCGACGGCGGAATGAGCGAGAGGTCGGACCCCGACCTTAGCCGGGAGGACTTAAGCCACCGCTACGCGTCTCGCAAGGTGTGCGGCGGCGCGCTCAACAATTGGTGACGCCACCTTCAAACAAGATCGGAGCGCGTCATGGCGAGATCGGACCCCGGCGGGGCGTCGAGCGGCAGCGCGCGGTAGAAGCAGGAGCGGGCTCCGGTGTGACAGGCAACTCCGGCGCCGCCCACCGACACCTTGAGCCATAGGACGTCCTGGTCGCAGTCGGTGCGCACCTCGGCGACGTGCAGCAGGTTGCCGCTCTCCTCCCCCTTCTTCCACAACTTGCATCGCGACCGGCTCCAGAAATGCCCGATGCGCGTCTCCAGGGTGAGGACGATGGCCTCGGCATTCATCCATGCAAACATCAGGACTTCGCCGGACGCCGCGTCGGTGACGATGGTCGGCATCAGGCCGTCGGCGTCGAACCGAGGCTGGAACCGCAAGCCGCGCTCGACCTCGTCGGCCGTGCCGCGCTGGGAAAAAACGGGTGTGGCCATGGGTCAGACCCCTCGCCTCCGCGGTTGGAATTTCGCAATCGGCGCCGACGCGAGGGGTCTGACCCGATCACGTCAACCGCGCGGGCCGTGCACCATCTGCAGGAAGCGGTCGCGGTAGCTGGCGTCGGTCGCGAGCGCGCCGGTGAAGCGCGTGGTTATGGTCTTGACGCCCGGCTGGCGTACGCCGCGCATCGACATGCACAGGTGCTCGGCCTCGATCAGCACGGCCACGCCGCGCGGGCGCAGGGCCTTCTCGATGGCCTCGGCGATCTGGGCGGTGAGCGTCTCTTGGGTCTGCAGGCGCTTGGCGAAAATCTCGACCACGCGGGCGATCTTGGAGAGGCCCAGGATGCGGCCGTTGGGCAGGTAGGCGACATGGGCCACACCCATGAACGGCGCCAGGTGGTGCTCGCAGTGGCTCGCCACCCGGATGTCGCGCAGCATGACGAGGTCGTCATAACCGCCGGCCTCCTCGAAAGTGCGCGAGAGCACGTCGATGGAATCGAGCCGATAGCCGGAAAAATATTCCTCGAAGGCGTCGGCGACGCGGGCGGGCGTATCGCGCAGGCCCTCGCGGCTGGGATCGTCGCCCGCCCATGCGATCAGCGTTCGGACTGCCGCCTCGGTCTCGGCACGCGTGGGGCGGGGGACCCCTCCTTTGCGACCGGATGGCGCGCCCCGGCTCGTCACGATGTCATCCATGCTGCTATACCGTCTCAAGATCGGCACTACACCAAAGCCGGCGGCACCCACGCTGCACCGGCCCCGGTTGAATTCCGGCCCGGCGCGCGCGATATCATACGGCAGCGCAAGCTTCAGACGGGGCGCCCAGTGACATGAGCCATATAGTACGGCGAGTTGGCGCGGACAAGCAAAGCGGGGCACCTCTGATGCAGGGCCGGCTCGCATCGGCCGGCGGCGCTGGGATAGCGAGGTACGCCGGCCGCATCCGGACGGCCTGAGGACGAGTGCATGGCCCAGCTGAGCGAGATCTATAACCAGCGTATCCTGGAGCTGTCTGCCAACATCCCGCGGACCGGACGCCTCACGGATGCCGACGCGACCGCAACCGCCCATTCCAAACTGTGCGGCTCGACCGTAAGTGTCGACATTAAGGTGTCCGGCGACCGGGTGAGCGCCTTCGGGCAGACCGTGAAGGCATGCTTGCTGGGACAGGCGGCGGCGTCCATCATGGCCCGGAACATTGTCGGCAGCGACGCCAACGAACTGCGCGAGGTGGGAGCGGCCATGCGCCGGATGCTCAAGGCCGACGGCCCGCCTCCCGGCGGGCGCTGGGCCGACCTTGCCGTGCTGGAGCCGGTGCGCGACTACAAGGCGCGCCACGCTTCGACGCTGCTGGTGTTCGACGCGGTGGAGACGGCGTTGGCCGAGGTCGAGAGCCGGCGGGCGGAGGGGCGGGCGGCAGAAGGCCGCACCGGGCAGGAGCTGGAACCGGCTGGAGCGGAGCGGTGCGACACGCGCTAGCGCGCGCGGCCAAGGTCATGGCCAAAGCACCGGTCGTCGCCTACCGGTGGACACTGAAGCCATGGCTCGGCCTGGAGTGCCGCCATCTGCCCACCTGCTCGGAGTACGCGCTGGAGGCCATCGAAATCAACGGCGCCTGGCGCGGGAGCTGGCTCGCGCTGTCGCGCGTATGCCGCTGCCATCCGTGGGGAACGCACGGGTACGACCCGCCGCCCGACATCAGGCACGAGACGCACTCGTTCGCTCCCTGGCGTTACGGCCGCTGGCGCCGCGCCGCGGTGCCGCGCCCCTCGCATGGCTGACGGACGCTGGCCTACCGCCCGATCAGGCGGCCCAGCCGGTCCTCCGCGTCGGGGGCACCGAGGTCGCGCGCCCGCTCGTACCACTTGCGCGCCTCCTTGCGGTCGGCGCTCACGCCCGCCAGGGCGGTCAGGCGCGCCAGCTCCGCAGGATCGTAGGTCGCGCCCATCTTGATGGCCCCGGCCGCCAGCCCGGCCTCGGCCGCACGCTGGAAGAACATCCTGGCCGCTCCGATGTTGCCCTGCTCCAGATGCCTGGCGCCCTGTGCCAGCATGCGCTCGGCGCGCGCCCTGTCGTCGTCGGAAAGCGCCGGTGCCGGCGCCGTCCTTCGAACGGGCGGGGGAGCGACCACAGGCGCGATCTGGCGCGGCGCGGGCTCGGGCAGAATCCTCTCCGAAGGCGCGACCAGCGGCACGGTGGGCCGCGGGTGCGGCTCGGGAACCACCCGCTCGGGTGGCGGCGTGGGCGCGGCGATCACCAGCGCGGTCCGACTCTCCGCCAGCGTGGTGCCGTCGACGCCCACGAGGCTGATGGAGATTTCGTTGCGCCCGGAGACCCCGGCGGGCACGATGGCCTTGAGCGACGACAGCCCGAGCAGCGGAATGGCCCAGGCGCCGGGCGCGATCGCATATCCCTCGGTGAGCGACACGCTCGCCGGGAAGCCGCGCAGCCTTACGAAGGTGTTGCCGGGCAGCGCATCGACCGGGCTGACCCGGATGACCAGCGGCGCCTGCGAGGCAGGCTCCGCCACGATGGTGGGCGCCACGTCGATGCGCGGGGTGTCCCGACGCTGCGCCGACGACCACTGCGCGCCACCGATCGCGAGGGCGATGGCGAATGCAATGCCGAGCACCGCCGCCGCCAGCCGCGACCAGCGCCGCCGAGGCCTCGGTTCGGGCTCGGGCGCAGGCATCGGCGCCAGCGGCGGGTGCGCAAGGTGTGCGAAGGCGAAGACGCCTGCCGGATCGCGGACGGGCAATTCGTTCGGCATCAGCTGCGCTCCTCCCGAGCGCCCCCCTTGGCCTCCAGCCCCCTAGCGCTTGCCCTGCTTCTTGCTCCACTCGAGGAACTGCTGGAACAGCTTCTCCTGGTCGGTGGCGTCGGAGCCTCCCGTGCGTATGGCCCTCGGGCCGGCCCGCGACGTCTCGATCGGCGCCTGCCCCGGCGCCTTTGCCGCGGCTATCTGCTTCAGCTTCTCCTCGGCCACCACGTACCTGATCCAGCCCGGCACGTTGGCCGCGAGGTTTACGCTCTTCCACTTCGGGTGATAGGGCGGAACGTGGAACCTCTCGAACATGTCGAAGTAGCGCTCGATGAAACGCTGGACGCGGCGGTAGCGGTCGCTCTCGCGCGGCCAGTTGTAGACCGCAAGCACCGTCTGCACGCCCAGCGTCTCGACCTTCTCGCCCGGCTTGATGAATCCAGGGTAGTCCTGGCTCGTCAGCGTGGCCGGAATGTAATACTCGTCGAAGCGGTCGATCGGGATCGACAGGATCTTGAAGCCGCCGTCGTTCTTGAACGAGGTGAGGAGGTTGAGCGGCTTGGCCCCGTTGTTGACGATGGCTTCGATCTCGCCGGTCTTCATCTTCTCCAGCGCGATGGCGTTGTTGACGTAGACGAACTCAGGTGTCACGCCGAGCCGCTTGAACACGATCGGACCGGTGGTCGATTGCCCCGCGCCCTTGCCGCCCAGGCTCACCTTCTTGCCTTCAAGGTCCTTGACGGAGTTGATTTCCGGACGCACCACCAGGTGCACCTCCGAGATCACCATCTCGGAGATGAAGTTGATGCGTTTCTCGATGTTGGGGATGCGCTCCTGGTTCTTGAAGTAGTCGAGCACGTCGGCGTTCGTGATCGCCACGTCGATACCCCTCAGATAGAGCAGGTCCTTGACGTTGTCGGTGGCGCCCTGGGTGATCACGGGCAGCACCCGCAGCTCCTCGGGGTCGTTGAGGTTGCGGGCGATCTCGGCGGCCAGGCGGATGAACGTGCCCTCGGGCAGGCCGCCAGCGAGCCCGACCGTCCAGTTGTTGATCTTCTGGACCTTCGAGGTCTCTCCGGTCTCGGCCGCCGTAGGCGCGCGCACGCGTCCCTGGGCGTCTGCCGTTCGGATCAGCGCTGCGCCGATGAGCAAGCCTGCAAGTGCGCTAAGAGCTAGCGCCTCCCCCACCCTGACGCGCATCGTCGATTTCCCCTTGTTACGGTGTGCCGGTCCCAGCTGGGTCGCAACCCCGCGCGATGCGCGGCTGATCCCGCCCGCCGCATCGCTGCTCGGAAACTATTGCAGTGCCCTGACTCGCATGGTCGCCGCAGCGGAGAGGCGATTTTGCGGCGGCAATTGGGAATTCTTCGGGCAAAGACGCTTTGTTGCCAAGGGAATAGGGAGCCGGAAAGTGGGGAACAGTGCGGCGCCATCACTGCACTCTCCTCAATCCCTTTCTCTACTCGCGCGCCAGGCGCCGCAGTCGTTCCTCGGCTTCGGGAGCGCCCAGCTGGCGGGCGCGCTCGTACCAGCGCCGGGCCGCGGCGCGGTCGGGCTGCAGGCCGCGCGCGCCGAGCTTCTGCAGTTCAAGGGGATCGTAGGTGGCGGCCATGGCCATGGCGCCTTGCGCGAGGCCCGCCTCCGCGGCGCGTTCGTAGAGCAGGCGGGCCTGGGCGATGCCGCCCTCGGCCAGCTGGGCGTCGCCCTTCTTGACGAAGCGCAGCGCGCGCTCGCGCGCCTGCAGGCTTAGCTGCGGAGCCGGTGGCGGAGACGCATCGGGGCTCGGCTCTGACGGCGGCGCGGCGCGCAGCGACAAGGCTGCCGCACCCGAGGTCGGGGCAGGAGGCGCTGGCGCTACGACCAGCATCGTCTTGGCTTCCGCCAGCACGGAGCCGTCGCCGGAGACCAACGTGATTGAGATCTCCGACTGGCCGGTTGCGCTCTCCGGCAGCAGGATGGTGAGTTTCGACAGGCGGCTGATAGGCACCGCCCAGGCGCCGGGCGCGATGGAGTGGCCGTCGGAGAGCGCGGCCGTGGCCGGCAGCCCCCGCAGCCTGACGAAGCTCGCGGACGGCACGGCTTCGAGCGGGGCGATGCCGATGGGCAGCGCCGCCCGTGCGGCCGGCGCGACGCGCAGCAGTTGGGCCACGACGATGCTGGGCCGGCGCTGCTGCGCCGAGGCGGGGGCGCAATGTCCCGCGACGATGGCAGCCGCCAGCAGCAGGCACGCAGCGCGTGGCACGCCCGCGAGGCGATGCTGCCGGCTTCTGCGCTGGGCCCGCGTCACGGCTTGCCTCGACTTCCTCCTCGGTGGGCTCCCGCCCCGTCGCCGTCCGCGCCTGCTGCGGCTAGTGCGCAGGCTGCTTCTTGGCCCACTCCATGAACTGCTGGAACAGGCGTTGCTGCTCATCGGGGTCGTTCGGCGCGGCCCTCGCGGCCTGCGCCCTAGCCAGCGCCGGGTCCACGCCCGCCGGGCCGGCGGACGCCTGCCGCTGCAGCCATTCTTCGGCGGCGGGAAAGCGGCGCCAGCCCTTCAGGCCGGAATTGAGGTTGGCTTCCTTCCACTTGGGGTGCCGCGCCGGCTTCCGGAACTCGGCGAACTTTGTGAAGAAGGCATCGACGAAGGTGGCGACGCGGCGATAGCGGTCGGTGTTGGGCGGCCAATTGTAGACGGCAAGCACCGAGGCGACCGCGACGGTATCGATCGCCGTGCCCTTGGGAAGGAGACCCGGATAGTCCTCACTGGTGAGCTTGGCGGGGAAATAGTCCTGCTCCAGTGCCTCCGTGTAGGGCACCGGGAGCAGGTGCATGCCCGGCTCGAGCTTGAACTTGGCGAACGAGCCCGTGGGCTTGCCCGCGATCAGCACGGTGGCGGCGATCTCGCCCGATTTCACGAGCTGGTAGCCGTCGGCCTGGCCGACGTTGATTTCCGTGGCCCTGATGCCCAGCAGCTCGAAGATGAGGCGCGCGGAGAACTGGGTGCCGCTGCCCACGTCGCTGAAGTTCACCTTTTTACCGCTGAGGTCCTGCACCCGCTCGATGCCGGCGCCGGCGAGGACGTGCATCTCCTCGTTGTAGAGCCGGGCGATGTATGCCACCCGCTGGTCGATGTTGGGGCCGAATTCTCCCGTCCTTTTGAGGTAGCTCATGATGTTGGACTGCGTGATCCCAAGGTCCACGCCCTTGAGATGGAGTACGTCCATCATGTTCTGGTAGCCGCCCCTGCCGATGACAGGCAGCACGCGCAGGTTGTTGCCGTCGTCGAGCACCGCCGACATGTCATAGGCGAGGTAGAGGTAGGTCCCGTTGGGGTTGCCCGAGATCACCGTGACGGTGTTCTGGTTGAGCTGGTCGCGCAGGGCCAAGTAATTGGCGGCCACGCTCGGCGTCCGCTTGGGGCCCGCTTGTTGGGCCGGCCCCGCGGCCGGAAATGCCACGACGGCCGCCGCCGCCGCGACGGCGCAGAGTGCTGTCAGGCGCACGTTTTTTCCTCCCCTCGAAGCGTCGCAGAAGAGAGCCCCGCGTTCTTCGGGCACGCAGAGCTGGTGCGGGGCCTTCTCCGTGCCCTCGCAATTCTGCAGCGTGAAAATTAGCATAGAAAATTGTGCCTCCAATATGAAATCCCACTTTCGTCCCAACCGACGGCGGACACCTCCCGTGGCAGCGGCCCGGTCCACGGCGCGTTGCGAGCCGCTAATCAGGCGCGGAGGATCGAAGGGTTGCCAAGGCCCTTGTTGGCGGCCCGGGCTGAGTTGGGCGTGCGCCCCTCCTGTCAGCGCCCCGCCTGTCAGCCCCGCCTTGACACGCCGAGGCGCCAGAGGCACAAGCGGCGCCCCGACTGCCGGCGGCAATGGCCGCCCGGCGAACGCCTGTCTTACCTGCTTGGTTGGCAGCGAGTGAGAGGAAGGCCCATGAACGAAGCTCCCAACGGCATCACTGTGACTTTTCCCGACGGGGCCAGCCGCTCCGTGCGCCGCGGCATCACCGGCAGGGCCCTCGCCGAGAGCATCTCCAAGTCGCTGGCAAAACGGGCCGTGGCCATGCAGGTCGACGGCAAGCTCGCCGACCTTGCCGACCCCATCGAGAAGGACGCCGGCGTCAAGATCCTGTCGCGCGGCGACCCGGAGGCGCTGGAGCTGATCCGGCATGACGCCGCGCACGTGATGGCCGAGGCGGTGCAGAGCCTGTGGCCCGGCACCCAGGTCACCATCGGCCCGGTGATCGAGAACGGCTTCTACTACGACTTCGCCAAGGCGGAGCCGTTCCATCCGGACGACCTGGAGAAGATCGAGGCCAAGATGCGCGAGATCATCGCGCTCAACGCCCCCTTCACCAAGGAATTCTGGAGCCGGAAGCAGGCCAAGGACTTCTTCAAGAACAAGGGCGAGCTGTTCAAGATCGAGCTGGTGGACGCGATCCCCGAGGGCGAAGACCTCAAGATCTACAAGCAGGGCACCTGGCTCGACCTGTGCCGCGGCCCGCACATGACCTCCACCGGCCAGATCGGCAAGGCCTTCAGGCTCACCAAGTTCGCGGGCTCCTATTGGCGCGGCGATCACACCAGGCCGCAGCTGCAGCGCGTCTACGGCACCGCCTGGGCGACCGAACCGGAGCTGGCGGCCTACCTCAAGCAGCTGGAGGAGGCCGAGAAGCGCGATCATCGCAAGCTTGGGCGCGAGATGGACCTCTTCCACTTCCAGGAGGAAGGGCCGGGCGTGGTGTTCTGGCACCCCAATGGCTGGGAGCTGTTCCAGAACCTCATCAACTACATCCGGCGCCGACAGAACGCGGCGGGCTATCACGAGGTGAACGCGCCGCAGGTCCTCGACAAGTCGATGTGGGAGACCTCGGGCCACTGGGAATGGTTCCGCGAGAACATGTTCACCACCGTGACCGAGGACGAGCGCGAGTTCGTCATCAAGCCCATGAACTGCCCGGGGCACATCCAGATTTTCAAGCACGGGCTGCGCTCCTACCGCGAACTACCCTACCGCGTGGCCGAGTTCGGCCTGGTGCACCGCTACGAGCCGTCCGGCGCCCTGCACGGGCTGATGCGCGTGCGCGCCTTCACCCAGGACGACGCGCACGTGTTCTGCACCCAGGAGCAGCTGGCCGAGGAGTGCATCAAGATCAACGACCTGATCTTATCGATCTACCGCGACTTCGGCTTCAACGAGGTCACCATCAAGCTGTCCACCAGGCCTGAAAAGCGCGTGGGCGAGGATGCGCTCTGGGACCAGGCGGAAGCGGTCATGTCGGCCATCCTGAAGGACATCGCGGGCCAGTCGGGAGGGCGCATCAAGACAGGCATCAACCCGGGCGAAGGCGCGTTCTACGGCCCCAAGTTCGAGTATGTGCTGCGCGACGCCATCGGCCGCGACTGGCAGTGCGGCACCACCCAGGTGGACTTCAACCTGCCGGCCCGGTTCGGCGCGTTCTATATCGACCGCGACGGCGAGAAGAAGACGCCCGTCATGATTCACCGCGCCCTGTTCGGCTCGCTGGAGCGTTTCACCGGCATACTCCTGGAGAGCACCGCCGGACATCTGCCCCTGTGGCTGGCACCGGTGCAGGCCCTGGTGTGCACCATCGTCTCGGATGCGGACGACTATGCCGGCGAGGTGCTGGCGGCGCTCAAGGCGGCCGGCCTGCGCGCCGAGGCCGACCTGCGCAACGAGAAGATCAACTACAAGGTGCGCGAGCACTCCCTGGCCAAGGTGCCCGCGCTGCTGGTGGTGGGCAAGCGCGAGGCCGAGGAGCGCACCGTCTCTCTCCGCCGCCTCGGCAAGCAGGAGCAGGAGGTGCTTCCGCTCGCCACCGCCATCGCGCGCTTGTCGGAGGAGGCGGTGCCGCCGGATTTGAGGCGAGAGCGCACGGCGGCGGTGTAGGCCTATGCCGTAGATGGCGCCGGGCAGAAGGGCCGTAGCGCCACAGTGCCCGAGGCGAACCGCCGGCAAGCGTCGGGCTGCGCGCTGCCGCGCCAGCCCGACCCACTGTTGCGCGATCTCCGTGCATGTGGCGACCAGGCAACATTCACGGGCCCGGTCTAGCCCTCTCAATACAAACCAAGTTACCTCGTGGGGCACGGCGTGGCCGGGCATCGCATCTGCAGCCTATGGCCGCGGGTGCGGCGCCGCGCCGCGTAGCGTTGCCCCCAGATTGCCCCTTCGCCCCAAACAGATACCGCGCGCAAGCAACGTGTCTGTGTGAGGGGAAATGCGTATCACGAGGGTTGCGTTGAGCTTTTTTGCGGTTGGCTTTGTCGCCGGCACGTTCGAGCAGGCAGCCGGGTTGGGAGACGCTCAGCGCGGCCACCGCGCTTCGGCCTTCGTCCCGGCCTCCGTGAACCTGGCCGTCGGCCCCGTCGGGGCGCCGACGAGCCCGACCTCGCGCGAAGAGCCGATAACACTGACGCCCACCCGGTCGGACGGCCTGGCCGTGCTGCTGAAGGCACCGCCGGACGCGCGCGACGCCATGGTGCCCGAGGCCCCGCCCGGCACTTTCGTTGTGCCTCGCCCGGTAGAGGTTCGACCGGAGGGGACGTTGCGGCTCGCGGCTCGGCCCGATTTCGAGCGCCAGGCTCCTCGCGCCGCGCAGTCGGCCGGCCTCGATACCCTTCGTGCGGCACTGTCTGGACCGTCCTTCGGGTTCCAGCGGCCCATGAGCCGGCCCGACGGCACCGCGCAGTCGCCGATGCCGAAGCCTACCTTCGTGTCGCTGCCGCCGGCCGAACCGGCGCAAGCGACGGCTGCAGTCTCCGAACCGCAACTCGTGCAGGCGCCCAAGCTGGTCCGCGACGCGACCGCGCCGGCGTTCATCATGCCGATCGACAAGGGGCGGGTGACGAGCATGTTCAATCAGGGCCGCTATCACCCGGCCATCGACCTGGCGGCGCCGCTCGGCACGCCGGTGCACGCGACCACGCGCAGGCAGCGCGTGACCTTCGCAGGGCGGCGTGGAGGCTACGGCAACCTCGTCATCACGCGCGATCCGTCGGGGCGGCAGCACTACTACGGCCATCTGCAGCGCATCGTCGCCGGGCTCGGCGCCCTGCTGGAGCAGGGGGACCTGCTGGGTCTGCTCGGCAGCACGGGCCACTCCACGGGCCCGCACGTGCACTACGAGGTGCGCACGCGCTCCGGCGACCACTTCAATCCGGCGACGCTGCTGTTCCCCGGGCGCAGCGTCCGGACCGGCTACGCCTGGAACGACGCCCGCTCACCCTCGGTGGTGGCGTTCTCCACCCCCCGCGAGGCAGCGCCGGTCGGCATCAGGGCGGGCCGTGCCGCCGCCCGGACAGCAACCCGCTTCAGTCGCGGAAGGGCGACCCGTTACGCCGCAACGGCGGTGCGCCGTTACGCCCGGACGGTGCCTCCCCGCTACGTTACGAGGGTGGCACCGCGCTATGCCACGAGGATGGCGGCGCGCTCCGGTCAGCCGCGGCCGCGGTAGGGCGCGACGCCCTGGCCGGGGAGCCAGACGCCCTCGGGCAGGGCGCCGGTCTGCCAGAACACGTCGATGGGGATGCCGCCGCGCGGGTACCAGTAACCGCCGATGCGCAGGTAGTGCGGCTCGATCAGCGCCGCCAGCCGCTTGCCGATGCCCACGGTGCAGTCCTCGTGGAAGGCGCCGTGGTTGCGGAACGCGGCGAGGAACAGCTTCAGCGACTTGGATTCGACGAGCCACGCCTTCGGCACGTAGTCGATGACGAGGTGCGCGAAGTCCGCCTGCCCCGTGATGGGGCACAACGCGGTGAACTCGGGCGCGGTGAAGCGGGTCACGTATATGGTGTCGGTGTGCGGGTTGGGCACGCGCTCCAGCAGGGCCTTCTCCGGGCTCTCCGGGATGGCGGCGGCGCGGCCCAGCGCCACCAGATCGGGTTTCCTCTTGCCCACGGCGAAATCTCCGGCGATGACAGCCGCGCCCAGATAGCACGGCATGGGGCGCGGCGTGGATGCTGCACAGGTCGGCAGAAGTTGAGTTGAGCAGAATTTAGGTGCTGCAGAGGTGGAGCGGCATGAGGCAGGCTGGATAAGCCGGGACTTCGCCGTACGGGGCGACAAGTCGGGCCTGGGGTCGGCATACGGGGGTCGAAGCCATGCAGCAGCAGCGGCAATACCGCTATTTCGAGTTCGTGATGGTCGCCTTTGTGGTGGTCCTGGTGTGCTCCAACCTGATCGGGCCCGCCAAGATTGCCCAGGTCGATATTCCGTTCTGGGGGCCCTACGTCTTCGGCGCAGGCGTCATCTTCTTCCCCATCTCCTACATCTTCGGCGACATCCTCACCGAGGTCTACGGTTACGGCCGGGCGCGCAAGGTGATCTGGGCGGGCTTCGGCGCGCTCATCTTTGCAGCGGTCATGGCCGCGATCGTCGTCGCGCTCCCGCCCGCCTCGTTCTGGGAGCATCAGAAGGCCTACGAGGTGGCGTTCGGCAACGCCTGGCGCGTCGTCGCGGCCTCGATGATCGCCTACTTCTGCGGCGAGTTCGTCAACTCCTTCGTGCTGGCCAAGATGAAGATCTGGACCAAAGGCCGTGCCCTGTGGACGCGCACCATCGGCTCCACGATCTTCGGCGAGGCGGTGGACAGCGCCATCTTCTACCCGCTCGCGTTCTACAACACCGGCATCATTCCCAACGACGCGCTGCTCACGGTCGTGATCGCGCAGTTCGTGACCAAGACCCTGGTGGAGGTGGTGTTCACGCCGGTGACGTACGCCGTGGTCGGATTCCTCAAGCGCGCCGAGCAGGAGGACTATTACGACCGCGACACCGATTTCAACCCATTCAGGCTGGAGGCGTAGCGGGAACACGGCAGGGCCGTAGGGCCACGGGCAGCAGTGCAGGACGTGGCAGCGGTCGGGATGGCCCTGCTGCTCATCGTAGACCGCGGTCGAGCGAGGCCCTTGCGGGCGTGGCGCGATGCGCTAAAGGGTTGTGCCGAGGGGGGCTGTCTCCCACCCAGGGCGCCCCCGCGCATCCCGAGGAACAGCAAATGGCCGCAGAGACACCAATCCCGCGCAAGCGCGTCACCGCGCCCGAGATCACGGCGCGCAAGGGAGGCGAGCCCATCGTCTCGCTCACCTCCTACCACGCGCACACGGCGGCGATTGCCGATCCCTTCGTCGATTTCCTGCTCGTCGGCGACAGCCTCGGCATGGTCATGCACGGCTACGAGTCGACCGTGCCGGTGCCGCTCGACCTGATGATCGTGCACGGCCGCGCCGTAGTGCGCGGCGCCAAGCGCGCGCTGGTGGTGGTGGACATGCCGTTCGGCTCCTACGAGGAGAGCCCCGCGCAGGCCTTCCGCAATGCGGCGCACGTCATGAAGGAGACGGGCTGCGGCGCCGTCAAGCTCGAGGGCGGGCGGCGCATGGCCGATACCGTCCGCTTCCTCGCCGAGCGCGGCATCCCCGTGATGGCACACATCGGCCTCACCCCGCAGTCGATCAACGCGCTGGGCGGCTTCAAGACACAGGGGCGCGTGCGCGACGAGTGGGCGGCCATCGAGGCCGACGCCGAGGCCGTGGCCGAGGCCGGCGCCTTCGCCATCGTGCTGGAGGCCATGGCCGAGGAGCTGGCGCGCCGGATCACGGCTGCTGTTCCCGTCCCCACCATCGGCATCGGCGCCTCGGCCGGCTGCGACGGCCAGATCCTGGTGATGGAGGACATGCTGGGCCTGTCGCCGCGTGTGCCCAAGTTCGTCAAGGAGTTCGGCAAGGTGGGCGAAGCCATCCGCAACGCCATCCAGGCCTACGCAACGGAAGTGCGCGCCCGCACCTTCCCCGGCCCGGAGCACACCTATGCGGTGAAGGAGCCGTC
>DATBKR010000398.1:0-6361 GCA_036555805.1 Hyphomicrobiaceae bacterium
TTGTGACTTGGTGTGGGGGAAATGCCGGGGTTTCCGCGCTGCCGGTCGAACGCCGGGTGACTCGCTAAGAGGCCACCCGCGGTGCGGCGCGCGGTATCGCTTCCCTGGCAGGAGGTGCGCAGATGCAGCCCACCGGGCGAGCCGTGGCCGTCGCCTTTCGAGCCACACGCTACTTGACAGGCTCGTGCAGTCGCCACCCCAAGCGCGCATGGGCGCCCGCCCGGAGTACGCTGCTGCTGGCTGGCGGACTGGCTCTCGCCCTGGGTCTGTCCTCCCACCGGGGAGCCGCGCAGACGCACGGGAACGCGAAAATCGAGGTGGTGCAGGTCGTGCTGGTGGAGCCCGGCACCGATGCGCCGCTGTCGCTGCAGCTCAAGACTTCCGGCACCCCGCCGGCGCAAAGCTTTATCCGCATCAGGGGCCTGCCCCCGGCCACCTCCCTGTCGGAGGGCTATTTCGTGCGGCCCGGCGTGTGGGCCGTGCCGCTGTCGTCGCTGTCGAACGTGCGGATCACGGTGCCCGCGGCACAGGCCGGCCGCTCCGAGCTCACCATCAGTCTGGTCGCGGTCGACAACACCGTGCTCGCCGAGGCCACGACCACCCTGGTGGTGGGCACCGCCTCGCTGTTCTCCGTCAAGCCTTCGGCGCCGCTGCCCGCGGCGCCCAAATCGTCCGACGCTCCGGAGGTGACGCTGCGGATGAAAGGCGGCGCCTTCGAGTTGCGCGGCCGGCTCAAGGCCTTCGAGGGCGGGCGCTACATCATCGACAACAAGGTGTTCGGCACCATGACGCTCGATGCCGCCAACATGGAGTGCATCGGCGTCGGCTGCCCCGGCCGCCCGCCCGCGGTGGCCGCGGCGCCGCCCGCGACCGGCCCGGCGTCGCGCGGCGCCGCCGCGCTCTCCAAGGTCATCGGCATCCACGGCTCAACCGCCATCGGCTGGGACCTCGCCCCGGCCCTGATCCGCGCCTATGCCGAGCGGCTCGGCGGGACCGCGAGCACGCTGACCGGCGCCAATCCGCTGGAGGAGCTGTACAAGGTCCTCGGCGCAAACGGCCGGGAGGTGGCGCTGTTCGATCTCAAGCGCTACGGCACTCCCACCGCCTTCGCCGCGCTGGCGGACGGCTCCGCGCAAATCGGCATGGCCTCGCGCCCCATCAACGACGAGGAGGCGACCCGGCTCATCCGCGCCGGCACGCCCAACATCCGCAGCCCGCAGCAGGAGCACGTGCTGGGGCTCGACGGCCTGGTGGTGATCGTCGCCCAGGACAACCCCGCCGTGTCGCTGTCGATCGACAACATCGCCAAGATCTTCGCCGGCGAGATCACCGATTGGCAGCAGGTAGGCCTGCCGCCCGGCGCGATCAACGTCTACTCCGCCAACCGCAAGTCGGGCACCTATGTCACCTTCGATGCCCTCGTCCTGCAACCGCACAAGCTGGCTCTGACGCCGTCGACCCGCTTCCTGCTGTCGACCGCCGAAGTTTCGGACGCGGTGGCGGCCGACCTCAACGGCATCGGGGTCACCTCCTTCGCCTACGTGCGGGGCGCCAAGGGCCTCAACGTCGAAAGCTCCTGCGGGCTGATCACCCGGCCGTCGGTGTTCACCGTGAAGACCGAGGAATACCCGCTCACGCGCCGGCTCTATCTCTATACCACGGCCAGGCCCGCCTCCCCGCACGTGAAGGGCTTCATCGACTTCGCCCTGTCGAAGGAGGCGCAGCACGTGATCGCGGACGCCCAGTTTGTGGACCAGACGCCCGACTCGCTCGGCTTCGACGACCAGGGAGGGCGTATCGCCTACGCGCTCAACGCCCCGAACGAGGACTTCGACATCGCCCAGATGCGCCAGCTGATCGCCGACATGAACGGCGCCCGGCGGCTGTCGATCACCTTCCGCTTCAGGTCGGGCTCCATCGAGCTCGACACCAAGGCGCGCGCCGACATCGACCGCCTCGTGACCCTGGCGGCCACCCCCGATCTGCGGGGCAAGCGGCTTCTGCTCCTGGGCTTCGCCGACGCCGTCGGTCCCTACGCCGCCAACGCCGCGCTGGCGCTGCGCCGCGCAACGGCGGTGCGCGACACGCTGGTGGCCGCCGGCAAGGGGAGCGTCGATCCCTCGCTGGTGGTGCAGAAGGGCTATAGCGAGCTGGCGCCGGTTGCGTGTAACGACCAGCTGGAAGGACGCAATCTCAACCGTCGCGTCGAGGTGTGGGTGCGCGACTGAGCCCGGCTGCCCATGCCCACACGATGCTCCGACAGCCGCGCCCGCGGCGCCTTGGCCGGCCTGCGCTCCAAAGAGCCGCCCGGCAACCCTGACCGTCAGGCCGACGCTCGGCCCCCAGAGCCGGCTTCTCTCTCGAAGGTCCCGCTGATGTCTCTCCTTCGTCCCTCCCTGCTCGCCCTGCTGGCCGCGTTGCCGCTGCTCGCGCTTCCCGCTCCGTCCAGTGCCCAAAGCCAGTGGCGGCCGGCGCGGCCGGTCGAGTTCGTCATCATGGCGGGCAAGGGCGGCGGCGCCGACCTGATCGTGCGCTCGATGATCGAGATCATCGAGACGCACAAGCTAGTCGCCGTGCCCATCACACCCGTCAACATCGCCGGCGGTTCGGGCGCCGACGCGCTCGTCTACCTGAAGAAGCGCAACGGCGACGACCACCTGCTCCTGTTCACGCTCAACAGCTTCTACACGACGCCGCTGCGGCGGCCGGACCTCGGCATCGACATCGCCAGCTTCGCGCCCATCGGCCGGATGGCGGAGGACGCTTTCATGCTGTGGGTGCACGCCGAGCGCACCGACATCAAGACGCTCGACGATTTCGTCAAGGCCGCCAGGGCCAAGGGCGACAAGTGGATCATGGCCGGCACCGGCACCGGCCAGGAGGACAGCCTGCTCACCGACTTCCTCAACTCCACCTACGGCCTCAAGATGACCTACAAGGCGTTCGGCGGCGGCGGCGAGGTGGCGAAGGAACTGGCGGAGAAGCGCGCGGATTCCACGGTCAACAACCCCGCCGAGCAGAACAAGTATTTTCCCATGGGGATGACGAAACCGATCGCGGCGTTCACGCCGCAGCGGCTGGAGATGCACCTGCGCGTCCCCACCTTCCGCGAGACGGGCATGGACTTCCAGTATTTCATGCAGCGTTCGGTGGTGGGAGCGCCGGGCATGAGCGCGCCGGCGCAGGCCTACTACATGAACCTGTTCAAGCAGGTGTTCGACACACCGGAGTGGCAGGCCTACATGAAGAAAAACAGCCTGCGCGGCAAATTCCTCGCCGGCCCCGAGCTGATGAGCTACTGGCTCAAGGAGCGCGAGAAGCACGAGCGCTGGGACATGGCGGTGCGCGCGATGAGGCGGTGAGTCGGCGCCGAGCCTGGCTGAGCCCACGGAGCGCGGTTCCCGGTCACTGCGCCGTGCCTTGACCTCGTCGTCACTTATGTTAGACATGCCGTCGGAAGATCGACCATGCGGGAAGCACTCGACAGATTGCCGCGGACCATGACGGTTGCCCAGTTCCTCGATTGGCCGGGGGACGGCAGCGGCCGGAGGTTCCAGCTCGTGAACGGGGAGCTGCGTGCCATGTCACCGGCCAGCCGGGCACATGGAGCAATCCAGGCCGCGCTGGGCCGCCTGATTGGCAATGCCCTGGACATCGCAGGCAGCCGTTACGATATCGTCGGCGGACCGGGCGTGGTCCCCGGCACCCTCTCCCAAGTCAACATGCGCATTCCCGATCTGGGCATCACCGGCACGGCCGATGCCGCGGGCCAACGGGCACTTCCGGACCCCATCGTCCTGATAGAAATCCTGTCTCCCAGCAACGCCTCCGACACGTGGGACAACGTGTGGGCCTACACGACGATCCGCACCCTGCGCGAGATCGTAGTGGTGCACTCCACGCGGGTCCTGGCCGAGGTGCTACGCGCGGCCTCGACGGGAATTGGCCCAAGGAGACCGAGAAGGTTGGGCGCGATGGCACGCTGCGTCTCGACAGCATCGGCTTCGCCTGCCCGGTGGCAGCCGTCTACGCCCGGACGCATCTTGCGTAGCCTCTGAGGTCGACCCCGCTGCCCGATGCCGGGCACCCAATGGAGGCGAAGGAAGCAGTCCGACGTTCTGCCTGGCAGGCCAAGCTCTTGCCTTGGTATCTCGGCCCCTTGTGATAAGCTGGATCGATGACCCGCGACGAGGCAATCCGCCGATTGAAGAAGCACCAAGCCGAGCTCGAGCGGCTTGGCGTCGAGCACTTGTACCTGTTCGGGTCGACCGCCCGCAACGAGGCCGGGCCTGATTCGGACGTCGATCTGTTTTTCGACCACCCCGAAGGCTCCCTCGGGCTGTTTCAACTCATGGAGGTGAAGGAAGCCGCCGCCGGTATCCTCGGCCACGAGACAGATATCATGACGCGCCGAAGCCTCCATCCCGTCTTGAAGGCACGCATCGAGGCCTCCGCAGTGCAGGTCTTCTGATGGCGCAGCACACGTCCCGTTACGGCTGACCGACATCATGGAGGCAATCGAGCTCCTCAGCGCGGAGATGAGCGGCGTCAGCCTGGAGGCTTTTCAAGCCGATAAGCGCAAACGCTGGCTGGTCGAGCGGGGCATTGAGATCATTTCCGAAGCGAGCCGACATCTGTCGCCCGAGCTGAAGGGCCGTCACCCGCAGATCCCCTGGCGCAACGTCGCCAGCATCGGCAACATCCTTCGGCACCACTATGAGCGCATCGCGCATGACATCCTCTGGAACGTCGTGCGCTTGGACCTGCCAGCACTCGAAAGCGTCTGCCGGCAGGAGCTGGCGGCCGAGCAGACCCCCGACGATGGTACCTGAACTCGGCTGCTCGGTGCCCGACTCACTCGCCAGACCGAGCACTGCATGCGCGCGAGGTCCAGCGCCCCTCAGATCAGCGCCAGCAGGCGCGTGGGGCCGCCGGTGGCGCCGCGGATCTTGGGCGCGCCCACGACCAGCGTGGCGCCGCGCGGCGGCACCCGGTCGAGGCTGGCGACGCACTCCAGGCCCCAGCGGCCCGAGGGCAGCCAGGCGTAGTGGGTCTTGAAATCCTTCGAGGCGCCGTAGTCGAGGGAGAGCGTATCGACGGCCATGCCGCGCACGCGCCGCTCCTTCATCAGCCAGTCGGCGGCCTCGGGGTGGAAGCCAGGGAAATGCAGCCCGCCCTGGGCGTCCCTGCCGAGGAACCTGTCGCTGCCGACATGCCTGGCCCAGCCGGAGTGCATCGCCGCGCAGCACCCGCGCGGCAGCCGGCCGTGGCGCCGCTCCCAGGCCCGCAAGTCGCCCGGCGTGACCTGGTAGTCGGGATTGGCCGCCGCCTTGGCCGCCACGTCGATCACGGCGAGAGGCAGCACCAGCTGGCTCGCGGGCAGCATGTCCACGGTGTCGCCGCCGGTCGAGAAATGGATCGGCGCGTCCATGTGCGTGCCGGAGTGCTCCACCACCGTCCACTCGAACATGTTGAAGCCGTCCGCCTTCAGCTCCTTGAGCCGCTTCAGGGTGACGCCGGGCGTGCCGAAGAAGGTGGGGAACGTCGGCGAATGCGTGTGCGTCAGGTCCGCGACCCGGCTGAAGCGCGGGAACGTCTGCGCCTGGGCCTCGCCGGACGCCCAGGCCGCAGCGACGGCAGCGGCAGCCGCCGCTCCGGTGCCCTTGAAGAACCGGCGGCGCGACAGCCTGGACCTGACATGCTCCATGCATCCCGGTGCGCACATGAGCAACCTCCTCGCGACTCCGGCCAACGCCTGGCCCGGCGGGGTCATGCTACTGCGGCAGGGTGGTGCGCACCATCGGCGTGCGGAGGGGCGGCGCAAGGCGCGGCGCGCCCTCCTCAGAACCGGTAACGGAACCCGAGCGAGACGATGTCCGCCGCGCTGTCGGAATCGCCGCGCAGAAGCACGGCGCCAGCGGGCGTGCCGGCCCTGCAGTGGGTGCTGCCCTCGTTGGCGGCGGCGCTGGCGATGCAGAAGGAGGCGTCAGCGAAGAAGACGTGGGCGTAGCCGAAATCCAGGACGATGTGCTCCGAATACGTATAGGAGGCGCCGGCGCTCAGAAAGACGCGGTTGCTGTCGGGCACCAGGATGTCGCGCGTGCGGTCGGTGATGGGCGAGGTCTCGTAGGCGACGCCCGCGCGCAAGGTGAGGCCGGGCATATACGCATACTCCGCTCCGAGCGAATAGAACCAGCCGTCGCGATAGTTGAGGTTCAGCACCTCGCACACGCCGGTCGGGCCGCAGCCCGAGCCGGTCGCGGCCACGTCGCCGAGCCGGCTCCAGTTGGTCCATTCGACGGTGCCGAGTACGGTCCAACTGGGCGCGACGGCCTGCCGGAGGCTGAAGGTGACCTGCTCG
>DATBKR010000399.1:0-2688 GCA_036555805.1 Hyphomicrobiaceae bacterium
GCCTATCGCCGCGTCATCGGCCGACATTTCCCCGCCATGACGCTGGTGCAGGTGGCGGGGCTCTTGGAGGATCGCGCCAAGGTCGAGATCGAGGCGACGGCCGTGGTGCCGGAGGGATAGGCGCGGGCGCACGCTTACAGCGCCTTGGCGGCGGCCAGGACCTCATCGGCGTGGCCCGGCACCTTCACCTTGCGCCAGCTCCTGGCGATCCTGCCACCGGCGTCGATGAGGAACGTGGAGCGCTCGACGCCCATGTACTTGCGGCCGTACATGGACTTCTCCACCCACACGCCATAGGCGTTGGCTGCCGCCTTGTCGGCGTCGGCCGCGAGGCGCACCTTGAGATCATATTTCCTGGCGAATTTCTGGTGGCTCTCCGGGCTGTCGGGAGAAATACCGATCACCTCAACGCCGGCCCTTTTGAAGTCGGCAGCGAGGCGCGTGAAGTCCTTGGCCTCGGCGGTGCAGCCGGAGGTGTCGTCTTTGGGGTAGAAGTAGAGCACCACGGGCTGCCCCCCCGCCTTGATGAGCTTGGAGAGCCTGAGCGTCTCTCCGTTCTCCGTCGGCAGCTCGAAATCCGGGGCTTTGTCACCGTCCTGCACTGCCATTGCGCAGCTCCTTGCCAATGGGGTCAGACCCCTCGCCTCCACGTTCGATTTCAGCTCGCCGCACTGGAGGCGAGGGGTCTGACCCCAACAGCCTCCAGGAATTCGGCCAAGTCGAATGTCATATGGTGCACGTGCGGCGGCGGCGCCACCCAGCTGCGCATCGACTTGTGGATGGGATGGTCGTCATTCGAATCGGAGCGAACGAGCACCGTCGTCATGCCCAACGCGTGCGGCGCCTCCAGGTTGTGAGGCATGTCCTCGAACATCGCCGCGGCGGGTGCATCCACGCCATGGGCCTTGAGGAACGCCTCGTAGCAGGCCGCGGCGGGCTTGGGCACATAGTCGGCATCGACGATGTCGAAAATGCCCTCGAACAGCGGGAGCACGCCGAGCTTGCCGGCCACGCGCTCGGCGTGAGAGCGCGAACCGTTGGTGAAGATCAGCCTGCGCCCCGGCAGGCGCCCGATGGCCGCGGCCAGGCGCGGGTGCTCGGCGAGGCCCGACAGGTCGAGGTCGTGCACGTAGTCGAGGAACGGCGCGGGGTCCATCCGGTGCACCCGCATCAGGCCGGTGAGCGTGGTGCCGAACTGGCGGTAGTAGCTCTTCTGCAGATGCCGGGCGTACTCGAAGGGCACGCCCAGATAGCGCGCGATGAACTCGCCCATGCGCTGGTCCACCTGGGCGAACAGCCGGCAATCGGCAGGATAGAGCGTGTTGTCGAGGTCGAACACCCATACCTCGGTGCGTTCGAACGTCCGTGCGCTCACTGTCTGCTCCGCGTCCGATGCTTCACCAATGACCATGGGCTATTGCCCGAGACGCGCCCTGATGTCGGCATACGCGACATCGATGAGGTTGCCGAGCGCCATGGCGTTCACCGGCCGGCCTGGCCGCAGCTTGACGTGACGCATGCGCTTGCCGGTTCCTTCCAGCAATCGGGCAGGGTCTGCGAGCAGCGCCCCGAAGAAGAAGCCGACGTTGACGTGGTCTTTGAACGCGCCGACGTAGCCGAACGCCGCGTCGTCGACGCACGCAGTGGGGTATCCGTCGTGCATCAGCTCGCGCACGTCATCGCCGCATTGCCGCATCCGCGCAAACCAATCCGCCGCAAGGCGCTGCAGGTCGTCGCACTGGCCGCGCAGCCAGCGGTCGATGGCGGGATCGTGCTGCGTGGCCGACGGAAACCGGAACATGGCGTCCACAGCGTTACCCTCCGTCGGGCGTTCCGCCGGCCGGCGCCTCGCCGCCAGCGCCGCGGCCCCTGGTGCGAGCCCGCTCACTCCAGGCCGCCCTGTCGTTCCCACACCCACTTGAGGCTGCGGCGCATGCCTTCCTCCAGCTCGACCACGGGGCGGTAGCCCAGCTCAGCCTTGGCCTTCTCGACGCTGCAGGCGATGGTCTTGTTCATCTCGGACAGTACATGGATTTTCTGGTGGTAGAGGCCAAGGCCCTGCAGCGTCTTGTCCACCATCCATGCCAGCTCGCTGGCCAGCCCGGGCAGGCGCATGCGCTTGTGCGCGCACTTCTGGCCGAACTCAGTCTCCAGGAGGCGCTCCACCGTATCCACGATCTCGTTCATGGCATAGGGGCGTGAATCGGCGATCCAATAGGTCTGGCCGTTAGCGGATTGAGTGGCGCCAGCCAGGATCAGACCCTGGCACAGGTTGTCGACGTAGGCCATGGAGCGCCGGTTGTCGCCGCTGCCGACAATGGGCCCCGTGCCGTCGCGGATCATGCGGAAGAACACCGACTGTCGCGGCGGCTGGTTGGGGCCGTAGAACCACGGCGCCCGGATGATGACGGTCTCGATCTTGCCCGCTCTCTGGCAGGCGGCGACCGCCTGTTCCATCAGCATCTTGGACCACCCGTAGTGCATGTAGGGCCGATACGGCGAAGACTCGTCGAACACGTGGTCGGGATGCGGATTGGTACCGCACGGCGAGTTGGAGGACATGACGACCGCGCGGTGCGCGCCGGCCGCAACGGCGGCGTCAAGGACGTTGCGGGTGCCGTCCACATTGACCCGGTAGAACTCGGCGCGGCGCCTGGGGTGGATGATGCCGGCGATGTGGAACAGCAC
>DATBKR010000400.1:0-5971 GCA_036555805.1 Hyphomicrobiaceae bacterium
CGAGCGCACGCCCACCTGGGAGGTGCTGCACAAGTACCCCGCCGACTACAAGGCGGTATTCGTCGGCGACGCCTCCATGAGCCCGTACGAGATCTCGGTGCCCGGCGGCTCGGTGGAGCACATGAACGAGGAGCCGGGCGCAGCCTGGATGCGGCGCGTGGCCGACATCTACGAGCACTGCGTATGGCTCAATCCGGTGCCCGAGGACCGCTGGGGGTGGACCCCCTCCATCAAGATGATGCGCGATCTCCTGGGCGCGCGCATGTACCCGCTCACCCTGGACGGCCTCGATCGGGCGATGCGGGAGTTGATGCGGTAAGCGCGGGATCGGGCAACGCCGGACTATTGACGCGGCGGCCGTTCTCGGGTCACCTGGGGGCCAATCCGGGGGACGCCCATGGACAGATTCGCTCAAGGCTTCGCGTCCGGGCTGATGCTGGCTGCCGCTGCCCTTGCCGCCGGCTGCAGCGGCGGCGGCGCGAGCGCGTTACTGGGCGGTGCCGCACCGGCCGCGGCGGACGCACCGGGAAGCTTCAAGAACGACGACCCGGTGGCACGGCCGGTCGCCGTGGCGTGGACCTCGGCACGCGCCCAGCGCTGCGGCTTCTACTTCGATCCCGCCAAGCTGCGCGCGTCATACCTGGCCTACGAGGCCCGGCAGCCAGGTGCCGATCTCGCCAAGGCCGAGAAGACCTACGATTCGACCTTCAGGACCATCCGCGAGCGGGTGGCGGCCGACCCGGACTATTGCACCGACGGCAAGAGCGCCGACATCAAGAAGGACCTCACCCGACATCTGGCCGGCGACTTCACGCCCGGCTTCCCCAAAGCCAAGGCCGCGGACACGTGCTGGTTCTTCAACTGCGGCGGTCAGGACAAGGCGTGGACCCCCGACGGGTTCTGGGCTGAGCAGGCCGCCCGGCAAGGGGGGCGCTGATCCGGCGCCGCCCCCCCGGGCCCGCCCAGTGGCCCGCCCAGCAGCCCGCCCAGGGGCCCGCGCTGTCATCGGCGGCGCGGAGGCAACCGCGACAACGTCGGCCGGCACCAGCAGCACGGGCTGCGTCCCGCTTCCGCCACAATCCCGCCCAAGTATTGACTTCCTCGCTTACGGATGGATTTGCATATGTATTTGCAAGGATTAGCAAATGGGCACGGTACTTTTCTGCATGTTGTCGCTCGGCTTCGTGATCGGTGTCGCCTGCTGCACCGTGGGTCTTTTTCTTGTCGTCCTCAGACTGAGAGGCGTTGCCAAGCTGGCTGACGTGCCGGGCATCGGCGAGATCGGCACCCTGCAGTCCGGCGCCTCGCTGTTCTCCATTGGGGCCTATTGCTTCTACTACGCCCTGTCGACGTATGTCCCGCTGCAGAACGGCGCCGTGCTGCAGCAGAGGGTCAACACACTGCTCGTCGATACGAGCCGAGACCTTCGCAAGGAGTTCAGAGACGCGGCCAATGCCCACCCGGCGTCGGCCACTGCGGAGGATTTCGCCCGCGTCACGTTCCTGATCGGCTTCATGCAGCGCATCGACGGCAACAACGGGCACGCGGCCTACTACGCCGGCGAGGTCCGCCGGCACCTTGGCAAAGCCTACGAGTCGCATCAGTTCTTCTACCGCTACCTGGAGGAGCAGGAGAGCCGGCATCCCCGCTACAGGGACGGAGGAACCGGCGCGGAGGTCTGCTACGAGCGCCCACGCGGTTTCTGCGCCCAGCGCAGCGGCTGGATCCATCATGAACTGGCGAACGATCTCTACAAGAAGGCTGCAACCATTGAGGATCGGGTCGAAAGGCGCGTCCTCATCGAAAGCGCGGCCGAGCATGTGGAGCTCAGTCTCGGCGATTTTCCGTCGGGCTTCGTACAGGAAATTCCGACCAAGGTCCTGCAGGCACGCATCGCGGAGGAGCGCAAGACCCTCGGCGACTCCCCGTGACCGGCCGTCGGGAAGCCGCGTGATCTTCGCCCACCCCGGCTTCGGGCGGTCTCGCCTTTACCGCGCCGACCATCAGCTGACGCCGAGCTTCTTCTGCAGCGACGACGACGACGTAGTATATTGGAACAGCAGCTTCTTGCCCGGATAAACGATCCTGTAGGCGGCCTGGGCCATCAGCGCGGCCTCGTGGAACCCGGACAGGATCAGCTTCAGCTTGCCCGGATACGAGTTGATGTCGCCGATGGCGAAGATGCCGGGCGTGCTGGTCTCGAACTTCTCCGTATCCACTGTGACGAGGTTCTCGTTGAGGTTGAGGCCCCAATCGGCCACCGGCCCGAGCTTCATGGTGAGCCCGAAGAACGGCAGCAGCCGATTGGCGGCCACGTTGCGCTCGCCGTCCTTGGTCTTCACGGTGACGGCGCTGAGCTCGCTGCCATCGCCGAGGAGCGCCGACATCTGGCCGATCAGCAGCGCGATCTTGGCGTCGGCCACCAGAGCCCGCATCCGCTCCACCGAGTGGGGCGCGCCGCGGAACTCGTCGCGGCGGTGGAGGAGGGTAAGGCTGCGCGCGACCGGCTGCAGGTTGATCGTCCAGTCGAGCGCCGAATCGCCGCCGCCCACCACCAGCACGTCCTTGTCGCGGAAGTCTTCCATGCGCCGCACGGAATAGAACACCGACTTGCCCTCGTAGGGCTCGATGCCGCCGAGCGGCGGCCGCTTGGGCGTGAACGAACCGCCGCCGGCCGCAACCACCACCACCTTGGCGCGGAACTCGGCACCGATGTCGGTGGCGACGCGGAAGCGTCCGTCCTCCATCTTCTGCAGAACGTCGATGCGCTGGCCCCAGTGGAAGGTGGCTCCGAACGGCTTGATCTGCGCCAGCAGCGCGTCCGTCAGGCCCTGGCCGGTAACGAAGGGGATGCCCGGGATATCGTAGATGGGCTTTTCCGGGTAGAGCTCCGCGCACTGTCCGCCGGGCTTGTCCAGGATGTCCACCACGTGCGCCTTGATGTCGAGCAGGCCCAGTTCGAACACGGCGAACAGACCGGCGGGTCCGCCGCCAACGATCAGGGCATCGGTTTCAATCGGGGCAGGGGCTTCGGTGCCGTCGGCAGACATCAACCACTCGCTCGGGTCTGGGATGGGACTTGAGTCAAGCTCGGAGGCTCAGAACTGCTTTTCCGGAATGCGGACGACGAGGCCGTCCAGTTCCGGGGTTATCCTGATCTGGCACGACAAGCGGCTTTCCGGGCGCACCTCGAAGGCGAAGTCGAGCATATCCTCTTCCATCTGCTCGGGCGTGCCCGTCCTGTCGCGCCAGGCCCCGTCGACATACACGTGACAGGTCGCACACGCGCACGCTCCCCCGCATTCGGCCTCGATGCCCTCGACGAGGTGGGTCTTGGCCACTTCCATCACGGTCATGCCCGGCTCGCCCTCGACGGTCTGCGCGGTGCCGTCCGGCTGGACAAACGTGATCTTAGCCATGCGTCGCGGGCAATCAACTTCGGGTTGCGGTCACAGGATCGCCCAGCGGCGACAACGCTGGTGTTAGCGATCAGGCCCCGCGAATTCAAGGCGCGGGGCTGGCTGGACCAAGCCGTGCGCCGCGGCTGCGGGCGTGGCAAAATGGCACGCGTGGCTGGTGAGATGGTGAGGTGAGATGGTGAGCAGTGAGCTCGCGAGTTTTCGGGCGACGCCTCGCTGCTGCGGCTCATGTCAGACCGCCCGCAGCGGGCGCTGTCGCCCCGCTGCGGCTCGTCTCTGAATCCCGGGAGGCAGGGGAGGCACGGTTGGCGGCGAACGGCTTTTCCCCACGCGAAACAATGGTTTTCCCCAGACAGAACAACGAAGAGGTCAGGTCCTGGCCTTCACCCGTGAGGAAACTCAGGCGTTCGTCAGGCTCCGATCGCTATTCACCATCTCGCCACTCACCATCTCGCCGGTATTTGCCTTACATAACAGCATCTTTGTTTCGCCCCATTGCCAACTTAGCTAGGGCGCTCCGGGGACTAGGACACAATCGCGGCGCGCGACACCGACGAGTTGGCCAATCACCGTTTTATCGGTGCAGCCGCTGTGCCCGGATGGGCGGATACGCTATGGTCCGCTCCGGGAATCAGGCGTCGCGGCGCCGGGAATGGACTGGGGGAATGGCTCACGACGGCAACATGCGACGCGAGTCGGCTCATCGTCTGCCGGAGCCCGGCGACGACGATGGTGCCAAGCCTGGCGCCAGCCGTGCCAAGACAGCGGGGCTGTCGCGACTCGACCTCGACAAGCCCGCCGCCCCCGCTGCGCCTACGCCCCCCGACCCCCTGCCCCGATTTACGCCGCCCAAGGGCGTGACCCGATCGGCGGGCCCCCCCAGTCCCCCGCCCGACCTGCCGCTGCCTGGCGCCCGCTCCGCCCGCGCTGAACGAACCGCGCCCGCGGCTCCCGCTGCGGCCAAGCCCGCCGCCCCCAAACCCACGCTGGCCGGCGCCGCCAAGGCCGCGCTCGCCGGCACGACCGCGGCGGACGCCAGACCCGCCGACAGCCCCGCCCCGGCCACCCCGCCGCCACGCCGGCGGGCCGCAGCGCCGCCGCGCGCGCGGGTCGCCGCCAACGACGACGCCCCGTCCATCGGCGGTCTCATCTTTGCGCTGCAGCAGAAGCCCACCAACCAGCCGTTCATCATGGCCGCCGCCGGCTCCGGCGGGTGGCTCGCGGTCGGCAGCCTGCTGGCCTGGGCCATGCTGGCGCCCGAGATGGCCCGCAACGGGTTCTTCGCCGCGCTCGGCAGCCCCACGATGATCATCGTGGCGGCGACCATCTTCCTGCCCATTGCGCTGTTCTGGTTCCTGGCCATGCTGGCCTGGCGCGCGCAGGAACTGAAGCTCATGTCCGCGGCCATGACCGAGGTGGCCGTGCGCCTCGCCGAGCCAGACCGGGCGGCCGAACAGTCGGCGGCGTCCCTGGGCCAGGCCGTGCGCCGGCAGGTCTCGTTCATGAACGAGGCCATCTCCCGCGCCCTCGGCCGCGCCGGCGAACTCGAAGGCCTCGTGCACAACGAGGTGACCTCGCTGGAGAAGGCCTACACCGAGAACGAGAACAAGATCCGCAACCTCATTCAGGAGCTGGCCGGCGAGCGCCATGCCCTGGTGAGCACCACCGACAAGGTCTCCGAGACGCTCAAGGCCATGGGCAGCGACGTGCCCAGCCTGATCGATAAGCTCTCCCAGCAGCAGGTCAAGCTCGCCAGGATCATCGAGGGCGCCGGCCAGAATCTCATCGCATTGGAAAGCCAGCTCTCCACCGCCAGCGGCGGTCTGGAGATGACGTTGGCCAACCGCACGCAGCAGCTGCAGGCGGTTCTCGACGACTACACCGTCGCGCTCGACTCCACGTTGGCGAGCCGCGCGGAGGCCCTCGACATCCAGCTCCTGGAGCGAACGCGTGCCCTCGACGCCGCGTTCGCCGAGCGCCTGGCGCACTTCGACGACGCCATGATGCGGTCCACCGTGGCCATCGACGGCGCCGTAAGCGAGAAGGCGCGCGCGCTCACACATGCCATGGAAAGCCACGTGCGCTCGCTTTCGGACACACTGGGCCAGCATGCGAACCATCTCGACGAGTCCATGATGCACGGGCTCGACGCCGTGCGCCGCACCAGCGACAACGTCACACGCCAATCGTTGAGCGCCATCGAGGGGCTTTCAGGCCAAGCCGACCTCCTGAAGCGCGTGTCCGAGAACCTGGTGCAGCAGATGTCGGGGGTGGCGAGCCAGGGACAGAACATCGCCCAGGCGGCGAGCATGCTCGAATCGGCCAACATGCGCATCGATACGACGCTGCAGCGGCGCCACGGCGAACTCAACGACACGCTGCAGCGTCTGTCCGGCAAGGCCGACCAGATCGACCAGGTCATGCGCGGCTATTCGCAGACGCTGGAAGGCGCCATGACCGAGACCGAGGACCGCGCCCGCACGGTGACGCAACAGCTGGCCCACGATGCGACGGCGCATGCCAGGACCGCCGCCGCCGAGCTGGAGCGGCTC
>DATBKR010000401.1:0-2906 GCA_036555805.1 Hyphomicrobiaceae bacterium
GCGGTATGGGCTGAGGGTTCAGCGATTTGAGCTTGCCGGGCGGTATTGGTTGCGGATTGAGCGCTCTTGGGGCAAGCGACCCGGCCTGTGCTGCGGGCGAATAGTCGAGGGTGCACAGCGGCAAGACAACGAGGCAGGCTAACAACACGGTTCTGCGCATGGTGGTCTTGGTCCTTCCAAGTTTCGGGCCTCCAGGCGGCGACCGCCCGAATGGCATCCGGTCGCTTGTGAGCGGCGAACGCCTGGGTGCCCCTTGTTGCGACCGTCATCGGTCGCCTACACTGGCGTGCAAGCGTTGTTCGGGGCGTTGTTGCGACCGTTGAAAAACTGTCGGGACCAGGACCGCACTATGTCTGTGCGAGGCCCTCAGGAGGGGCTGCGTATAGAGTTGATTGGTGACTTGCGCGTCACGCGTGCCGGTCGTGTGGTTCCTTTGCCCGCGTCCAAACGTGCTCGCGCGCTGCTTGGCTACCTTGTTGCTGTTGCGGCCGGCCAAACCCGTGCTCACTTATGCGATCTTCTTTGGGACGGCCCCGATGATCCTCGCGCTGCGTTACGGTGGAGCCTGACGAAGCTGCGGCCGGTCGTGAACGACAGGTCGGGGTCAAGGCTCGAAGCCGATCGGGAACGTGTCCAGTTCCTTGCACGCGGGGCACGCGTGGACGTACTTCGCGTCACGGCTCTGTTGGCTGGTGGCCACGGCCGCGCCGGTCTTGAGGCGCTTGAAGAAGCAGCGACGCTCCTCTTGCGAGGCGAGTTCCTCGACGGTTTGGACATGCCCCGGTGCTATCGATTCCATCACTGGTGCATGGCCGAGCGCGACCGCTTGGGGACCTTGGGACGCCAAGTGCTTGGAGCTTTGATCGAGCGTCTCAAGCATGACCCTGAGCGCGTTCTCCCCTATGCACGTGCGCTGGTAGCTGCCGATCCGCTATCCGAAGCGGCCCATGCCGTATTGGTAAGGGTGTTGGCCGAAGGCGGACGCACGAAGGATGCGGAGGCCCACTACGCCCACGCTCGTGATCTCCTGAAGCGCGAGCTGGCCGCTCCCTTGAACGGCGAATTGCAGCGCTCCGCGATCGACTGGCTGCCCAAAGTCCGTGGATCGGGTCGATCGTTCCGCGTCGAGCGTCTCTCGGAAGATCTGTGGCCTTCCGGCGAAGCATTTTTGCGTTCAGCGGCGCCGTTCGTCGGGCACCATGCCGGACGACGCAAGATCGACGAGATTCTACGATCGCTCGCCGAGCCATCCAAGAGACGCATGTTGGTATTCCTGGGCGAGCCCGGGATCGGCAAGACGCGGCTTTTGCAGATGGCGATCGATGGGGCGACGCGAATCCATGCGCGGGTTATTTCCGCGCGCTGCTTCGAGGCTGAAATGGTGCGGCCTTACGGCATTTGGGTCGACGCTCTGCGTGCCGTGCCGCCTGACCTGATTCCCGAGAAGAGCAAACAGGACCTCGCTCTCCTGTGCCCGATGCCTGAGGTTGGCTCCCCGGAGGGCGGCAGCCGAACGCGGCTCTTTGGGGCAGTAGTAGACCTCATTGAACGGCTTGGGCGCGAACGACCGCTGATTGTCGCTTTCGACGACCTCCAGTGGATCGACGAAGGCTCTGCCTCGCTCCTGCATTTTGCAGTCCGGACCCACAGCCCATCGTCGACACTCTTTGTGGCAACGGCTCGCAAAGATGAGGTCGAAGACAACCCATGGGCGAAGCGACTCCTCCAATCGCTCGAACGCGAGCGCTGCATTGATAAGCTTCCTCTGGCGCCGCTCGACCGCGATGAGACGGCGGCGCTCCTCGGTCCTGGGACGCCGCAGGCGGAAATTGCCGATGTGCATCGCGAGAGCGGTGGCAACCCGCTGTTCATCTTGGAACTCGCGCACGCCAAACGGTCCGGGGGTCGCACGAGCGGCCGCACCGTGGAGGCGCTGATCGACGAACGCGTTGGAAGGCTGGATGCGGCAACTCGTGAAGTGATTACGTATGCCGCGGTCATCGGCCGAGAATTTCGGCCAGAGGTTCTGGCCGCTAGTCTCGGCCTCCCGGCGGTACAGCTGATCGGTGGGATCGAGCGGCTGGAACGCCGTGGCTTACTGCGGCCAACCTTGGAAGAGCATTTCGATTTTTGTCATGACCTCGTCCGGCAGACGACATATCGAAGACTCTCACAGCCGCGTCGACGGATGATACACAGGCAGATCGCGGCGGCACTCTCGCAAGCGGCAGAACGGGACGGCGCCCTGTACGGCGATCTCGTGCATCATGCTGGACTCGCAGACGACTGCGCGCTTGCCGCGCGCGCCTGCGTTGCTGCTGGGGACCGTTGCCTCCGAATGTTCGCCAACTCGGAGGCCGAGACGGTTGCCGGCCGCGGACTGTCCTATCTTCAGGATATGCCGCGCGGCCCTGACCGCACACGGTTGCGTGTCGCCCTGCTAAACCTGAGAGTTCAGGGAGCGTTCCACATATTCGCGGCTGTCGCACCCGCGAAGTCGCAGGTGGCAAACTTGTTAGCCGAGATACAGGGTGCGGCCGATGACGCGGAGGCCCTTGGACTTTCCCAAGACGCTGCCTTCGCCTACCACCTCAAAGCCTGGCTCACGTGGCGATCGAACGAGAGCGACACAGCGCACGCGGCGACGCTGGAAGCCGAGCGTACGAGTCGCACCGCCGCCGACGCCACCAGGTGTCTGCACCTCGCCAACACCGGGCGCTGTCTACTTGATGTTGAGGCTGATATCGAGCGTGCCCGGAACTTCGTACAAGAGGCCGCCTCCCTGGCAGCGAAGCTCGACCTGCACGTCGTGGAAATCGAATGGGGGCTGGGGCTGATTGCCCGCTGGGAGGGGGACCTCCATCGTGCGCGCATGCATACGGAACGCGCCGTCACCCTCGCAGCAA
>DATBKR010000402.1:0-2438 GCA_036555805.1 Hyphomicrobiaceae bacterium
AGAGTTCGAGCGCCGGCTCTATCTGATCCGCAAGGTCGTCTCCAACACCCTCTATTATGCCTACAAGGACCGCGACATCGGCCACTACACGGTGTCGCTGTCGAGCCGCACGCTGGTCTACAAGGGCATGTTCCTGTCCTACCAGGTGCCCAAGTACTACAAGGACCTCACCGACCCGCGGCTCGCCTCGGCCATGGCGCTGGTGCACCAGCGCTTTTCCACCAACACCTTCCCGTCGTGGAAGCTCGCCCACCCCTACCGCATGGTCGCGCACAACGGCGAGATCAACACGCTGCGCGGCAACGTCAACTGGATGGCGGCGCGGCAGGCGTCGGTCTCCACGCCGTTCTTCGGCGGCGATATCACCAAGCTGTGGCCGATCTCCTACGAGGGCCAGTCGGACACCGCGTGTTTCGACAACGCGCTGGAGTTCCTGGTGATGGGCGGCTACAGCCTCGCCCACGCCGCCATGATGCTGATCCCGGAGGCGTGGGCCGGCAACCCACTCATGGACACCAGGCGGCGCGCTTTCTACGAGTACCATGCCTGCCTGATGGAGCCATGGGACGGCCCCGCGGCCATGGCCTTCACCGACGGCCGCCAGATCGGCGCCACGCTCGACCGCAACGGCCTGCGCCCCGCCCGCTACCTCGTTACTAAGGACGACCGGGTGATCATGGCGTCCGAGGCCGGCGTGCTGCCCGTTCCCGAGGAGAACATCGCCCGCAAGTGGCGCCTGCAGCCAGGCAAGATGCTGCTGATCGACATGGAGAGGGGCTGCATCGTCCACGACGACGACCTGAAGGCCGATCTCGCCTCGCGCTACCCCTACCAGCAGTGGCTCAAGCGCACGCAGATCCAGGTGGGCGACCTGCCGCTGCCCAAGGAGGGCGCCCAACGCAAGCGCACCAACGTGGCGCTGCTCGATCTGCAGCAGATGTTCGGCTACACCCAGGAGAGCCTCAAGTTCCTGATGGCGCCCATGGCGCATACCGGCCAGGAAGCGGTGGGCTCCATGGGCAACGACACGCCGGTGTCGGTGCTCTCCAACAAGCCCAAGCTGCTCCACACCTACTTCAAGCAGAACTTCGCGCAGGTCACGAACCCGCCCATCGACTCGATCCGCGAGGAGCTGGTGATGAGCCTCGTCTCCTTCATCGGGCCGCGGCCGAACCTGCTCGACCTCGAAGGCACTGCCAAGCTGAAGCGCCTGGAGGTGTACCAGCCGATCCTCACCAACGAGGACCTGGAGCGCATCCGGCGCATCGGCCAGGTGAAGGACAACCAGTTCTCCTCTGTGACCATCGACATCACCTACCCGGCCGAGAAGGGCGCGGCGGGGATGACGCCCGCGCTGGACGTGGTGTGCGCCGAGGCCGAGGAGGCGGTGCGCTCGCGCGAGTACAACATCATCATCCTGTCCGACCGCGCCGCTGGGCCGGACCGCGTTCCCGTCCCGTCGCTGCTCGCCACCTCCGCCGTGCACCATCACCTGATCCGCCAGGGCCTGCGCACACGGGTGGGCCTCGTGGTGGAGACCGGCGAGGCGCACGAGGTGCACCAGTTCTGCGTGCTGGCGGGCTACGGCGCCGAGGCCGTCAACCCCTACCTCGCCTTCGAGACGCTGGAGCAGCTGCTGCCGGAGCTCGACGAGCAGCTTACGCTCAAGGAGGCGCAGAAGCGTTACATCAAGGCGATCGACAAGGGGTTGCTGAAGGTGATGTCCAAGATGGGCATATCCACCTACCAGTCTTACTGCGGCGCCCAGATCTTCGACGCCGTCGGCCTCAAGTCGTCCTTCGTGAAGAAATACTTCACGGGCACGCACACCCAGGTCGAGGGCGTGGGCCTGCGCCAGATCGCGCGCGAGACCGCCGAGCGCCACCGCCTGGCCTTCGGCAACGTGCCGGTGCTGGAGCACGATCTCGACGTGGGTGGAGAGTATGCCTATCGCATCCGCGGCGAGGCGCACATGTGGCGCCCCAGCGTGGTCGCCGATCTGCAGCACGCGGTGCGCGGCGACCTGCCCGACAGGTACCGCTCCTACGCGCAGCAGATCAACGATCAGTCCGAGCAGCTGATGACCCTGCGCGGCCTGTTCCGCATCAAGGGCGCGGAGGAACTGCGCCGCAAGCCGGTGCCGCTGGAGGAGGTCGAGCCGGCGTCGGCCATCGTCAGGCGCTTCTCGACCGGCGCCATGAGCTTCGGCTCGATCTCGCGCGAGGCGCACACCACGCTCGCCATCGCCATGAACCGCCTGGGCGGCAAGTCCAACACCGGCGAGGGCGGCGAGGAGGCGGACCGCTTCAAGCCGCTGCCCAACGGCGACTCCATGCGCTCGGCCATCAAGCAGGTGGCGTCGGGCCGCTTCGGCGTGACGGCGGAGTACCTCGTCAACTCCAGCATGATGCAGATCAAGATGGCGCAGGGCGCCAAGC
>DATBKR010000403.1:0-2376 GCA_036555805.1 Hyphomicrobiaceae bacterium
CCTTGGCGCCCAGCGACATCACGAAGTCTTTCTTGGAATCGTCGGAGATGATGCCGATCGCGTTGGCGCCCGACACCGCGCAGAGCTGCACGGCCATCGAGCCCAGGCCGCCCGAGGCGCCCCAAACCAGCACGTTGTGGCCGGGCCTTATGACGTGGGGCCGGTGTCCGAACAGCATGCGGTAGGCGGTGGCCAGCACCAGCATATAGGAGGCGCTCTCCTCCCAGGTCAGATGCCTGGGCCGCGCCAGCAGCTGGCGATCCTGCACGCGGCAGAACTGGGCGAAGGATCCGTCCGGCGTCTCGTAGCCCCAGATCCGCTGCGATAGCGAGAACATCGGGTCGCCGCCGTTGCACTCCTCGTCGTCGCCGTCGTCCTGGTTGCAATGGATGACCACCTCGTCACCCACCTTCCAGCGTTTCACCTTGGAGCCGACGGCGTAGACGATGCCGGAGGCGTCGGATCCGGCGACGTGATAAGGGTGCTTGTGCACATGCTTGATGGGCGAGATCGGGACGCCGAGCGACGCCCACACGCCGTTGTAGTTGACGCCGGCGGCCATCACCAGAACGAGCACGTCGTGGCTGTCGAGCTCCCAGGTGGGCAGCACCTCGACCTGCATGGCCTGGTCGGGAGGGCCGTGGCGCTCGGCGCGGATCGACCACGCGTACATCTTGGGCGGCACATGGCCGAGCGGCGGGATCTCGCCGATCTCGTAGAGATCCTTCCTCGGCGTGCTCGCCACGATTGCAGGGGTAGCGCCCGCTGCCGCAGCAGCCTTGAGGGGAACTACGGTCCCAACCGGCTCTGCCTTGACTTGCGGCATGTCTGTCTTCCCGCCATGTAGCCTGCCCATCCAGCGGGCATAGCGTCCGATAGATTTCCGCGCTGCACAAGAGAATTTTTGCAGTGCGGGTAAAGGGCGCTGTCGAGGGCCGCCGTGCTCGGTCCCGCACCCCGGCGAGGTGCCGGCGCCGCTACGCTGAAACGCCTGCCCGATGGCATCGAGCCCGCGCCAGGCCTCGTTCCGGGAAGGTGCCCGCTGGCGAGGTCGGCCGGCACACGCTACGGCCAGCGACCGAGGGGACCGCGCTCCGCCGGCGGCCTCGGACCCGGGGGATGGTGGGCGCGACAGGGATCGAACCTGTGACCCCTACCATGTCAAGGTAGTGCTCTACCGCTGAGCTACGCGCCCATGGCCGCTGCATTGCGCGGAAGGCTGTGGCTATATCGGCAATCCGGGGCAGTGACAAGGTTTCAGGTTACAGGTACAGGGGTCGGGCTACTGGGCGCCGAGACCGAGCGGCGGGGCCTTGAAACCCGACCCAGGAAGCCTTCGACTTGACCCCTCACGCCGGTGCCCCCAGCAGGCGCTCGATCTCGCGCACCAAGTCCTTGAGGTGGAACGGTTTGGAGAGGACCTGAGCATCCTTGACGGCCTTGGTGCTGGTGTTGAGGGTGACGGCGGCGAAGCCGGTGATGAACATGATCTTGAGCTCGGGATCGAGGTCGGCGGCGCGGCGGGCCAGCTCGATGCCGTCCATCTGCGGCATGACGATATCGGTCAGGAGCAGCGTGAACGGCTCCTGCTGCAGGCGCTCGTGAGCCTCGCGGCCGTTGGCGAAGCTCGTCACCTCGTAGCCCGCCTTGACGAGGGCGCGCTCGATGAAGGCGCGCATGGAGTCGTCGTCCTCCGCCAGAAGTATGCGCCGCACCGGCAAACGGGATGGCTTGGCGGTCATGGCCGGCCCGGCGCCGCCGGGTGGGCCATTCGCGGATGGCCCTCGGGGGGCACGCTCGGGCAGTCTGGGCGCGGGGGCCGTCTCATTGCGCTGGCTCGGTTCAGTGGCATGGCTGCTCGGCGGGCCCCGGTTGGCCCTGGTGCCGCTGCCGAGGGGGCGACGCGTCCGCGTTGCCAGGGAAATCTGGCGTCAATTTGGTGAGTGCGGCCCTGCGCCGCGCCGGACCGCGGATTTTTTGCAGGGAGCGCCGCGCCCGATTTCTCTCTGCCGCGTCCACGGCGCTCTGCCCGCGTGCAACGCATGGACAGGGAGCGGGCGGCTTGGCAGATTATGTGCCCTTGTGCTTCGGCGGGCGCGCGCTAGGGGGTTGCGCGCCCGCCTGAACCGGATGGCAGGAATCGCCCAGGGACTCCACACCGCTCAGATGTCCGATATCGAACGCACCTCCATCCTGGCCGAGCTTACCCCGCCCTACACGCTCGCCAGGCCGCCTCAGCAGCTGGCCCCTGTGGTGCTGTGCTCGCCCCACTCGGGCCGGGTCTACCCCAAGGCATTCCTGGCCGCCTCCAGGCTCGACCCGCTGACGCTGCGCAAGTCGGAGGACTGCTACGTGGACGAGCTGTTCCAGCCTGTG
>DATBKR010000404.1:0-12666 GCA_036555805.1 Hyphomicrobiaceae bacterium
CTCGATCCCGTCGTCGAGCGCCGCGTCGTGCAGGGTCGCCGTGGCCAGGATCAGGCCGTCCACCTGGCGCTCTACCAGACCGGAAAGGATGCGCCGGAGGCGGTCCGGATCGTTGGCCGAGTTGGCCACGATCGTCATGTAACCTTGCTTGAGCAGCGTGGCTTCGGCGCCCTCCAGGATCGGCGGGAACAGAAGGCTCGCGAGGTCCGGCACCACCATGCCGATCACCCGGGAGCGGCGGGTGCGCAGGCTCGAGGCGAGCGCGTTGGCGCGGTAGCCGAGTCGCTGCGCGGTCTGCACGACGCGCTCGGCAACCTGCGGCTTGACCTGTTCCCGGGTCGCCGGATTGAGGGCGCGCGAGGCTGTGGAAAAGTGCACGCCAGCCGCCTCGGCCACCTGCTTGAGGGTCACCGCCGTGGTTCTTGCGGAAGGTCGCATGCTGCCGTCATCTTAGCAAACGATTGCAATGAAATCCAGACGTTTGGGTGACAAGCATTGACAAGTCCAAGCTGCAAGACAAGGATGGAACCTGCAATCGTTTGTGGAGGAGATCTCATGGCACCACGCATCAGCTACGTGGACCCTGCCACGATCAAGGACGATGCCATGCTGGCCGAGCTCGACCGGTGTCGCCGCGAGGGCACGCCGCGGCCGGAGAGCCAGGCCGTCCGCGCCCACGTGCCGGCGGCGTTCTGGTCGTTCGCCAACACTTGGCAGAATGTGTTCCGTCAGGGCGTGGCCGACCACAACGTCAAGGAACTGTGCCGGGTCTACGTCTCGCGCTCGGTGCTGTGCGAGTTCTGCGGCAACCAGCGCTCCATGAAGTCGGCCAGGGCCGGCCTGATCGAGGACGACTACCGCGACCTCCTTAACTTCGAGGCCTCGACCCGCTACGACGAACGGCAGAAGGCGGCGCTCGCCTATGCCGAGGCCATCACCTGGGACCTGCCCGCCGACGACGCCCTGTGGGAACGGCTGCACAAGCATTTCTCGGAGCCTGAACTGGTGGAGATCGGCTACTTCGTCGCCATCACCATGGGACAGCAGCGCTGGCTGCGGACGCTCAACATCGACCATCACCAGGTGCTGGCGGGCACCGACGCCTCCATGGCACCGGGCTTCGAGACCAGGGAGGCGATGGAGCGGTCCAAGGCGAGCCCCGACTACTGGGCCAACGAGAGCGCGGCGCCAAAGTCGTCGGCCGCCTGATGCGCGGTTCGGCTCGGCCCGTCAGTGCCCGAGCGACCCCCGGTTTTGCTGCGGGATGGCTGACGCTCCGGCCACCGGATTCGGGCTGACCTGCGCGGAGGCGCAGCTCTACTCCGCTGCCAGCAGCGCAGCTGCGCCCGGCCCTTCCGTCAGCCGCATCGCCTCCTTCAGGACGGAGGTATCGGCGCCCTCGCGCGGCGCCCGTTCGGAGAGGTGCCGGCGGAAGGCGCGCGCCCGCGGCTGGCCGTGGTACAGGCCCAGGACATGGCGGGCGATGTTGTTGAACCGCCCGCCGGCCGCCAGGTGCCGCTCCGCGTAGGGCAGCAGTGCCTCGATGACGTCGCGCCGTGTCGGGAGCGTGCCGGTGCCGCCGAACAGGCGCCGGTCCACCTCGGCCAGCAGGTAAGGGTTCTGATAGGCGGCCCGGCCCAATGCGATGCCGTCCACCTTGCCAAGATGCGCCTCCGCCTCGTCGAGAGAGGCGATACCGCCGTTGATCACGATCTCCAGTTCCGGGTGGGCCGCCTTGAGGCGCCAGACGCGCCCGTAGTCGAGCGGCGGCACCTCGCGGTTCTGCTTGGGCGAGAGGCCCTCGAGCCAGGCCTTGCGGGCGTGCACGATGAAGGTGCGGCAGCCGGCTCCGGCGACGGCCGCGACGAACCGCTCCAGGTCGGCTTCGCTGTCCTGGTCGTCGATGCCGATGCGGCACTTCACGGTGACCGGCACCGAGATGCGCGCGCGCATCGCCGCCACGCATACCGCCACCAGCCCGGGCTCGGCCATCAGACAGGCGCCGAAGCGGCCCTCCTGCACACGGTCCGACGGGCAGCCGACGTTGAGGTTGATCTCGTCGTAGCCCCAGTCGGCGCCGATGGCCGCCGCCTCCGCCAGCCTGGCGGGGTCGCTGCCCCCCAGCTGCAGCGCCAGCGGATGTTCCTCGGGGCTGAAGCCGAGCAGCCGTTGGCGGTCACCGCGCAGCACCGCCTCGGCCGTGATCATCTCCGTGTACAAGAGCGACCGGCGCGTGAGCAGCCGATGGAAGAACCGGCAATGCCGGTCCGTCCAGTCCATCATCGGCGCGACGCAGAATATGTGCGAAATGCTTGCCTGCATGCAGAGAGGGTATACACGCAGGTATGCGCTCTCCCAAGCTGGCTGGAATACGAACTTCCGCGCCGGCTCGATAGCGTCGGCGAGGCCCCCCGCGTGGTCTGGCGAGCTGCGGCCTGTGAGCGTACTGTTCATCAGGGGAGCCGAGGCGGAGGTCTTGCATGGGCCGAGCACTGCGCGCGAGTCTGGCCGCGATTCTGGCTGCTGTCTCCTTGCTTGGGCTGAGCGGCGCCGCGGCGAGCCAGGAGCTGCGGCTGGCGCCGGACCGGCCGCTCTCCTTCGTCGATGCGGACAAGCGCACCGTGCTCAGCAGCGACTTTGCGGGCAAGTGGCTGCTCGTCTACTTCGGCTACACGCACTGCGCCGACCTGTGCCCCACTGGGCTCACCGCCATGGTCACGGCGCTCGATGAGATCGGGCCTGCTGCGGCCCACGTCCAGCCGCTGTTCGTTACGGTCGATCCGGAGCGCGACAAGGGCCCGCTGCTGCGCACCTTCACACAGTCGTTCGACGCGCGACTGATGGGGCTTGGCGGCAGCGTGGAGCAGATCCGGGCGGCGGCCGCGGCGCTCGGCGTCACCTTCGAGAAGGTGGTGCAAAGCGGCGGCTACTCCATCGACCACAGCTCGACCTACACCCTGGTCGATCCCGCCCGCACGCGCGCCCTCGTGCTGCGCCTGGCCGAGCCCCACATGATCGCCGCCAGGCTGATCGAGGAGCTGACCAAGGCGGGCGTGCCGCTGGGCGATGTCAGCAATGTGGGGGCGTATCGCTGATGGGACGTAGGGCGCAATAGGGCGATAGCCGCATTGCGCCGATCCGCGCGAGTAGCGGCGCAATGCGCCTTCGGCTTATTGCGCCCTACGGCTTGAGGTTGGCGATCTTGCGCGCCTCGCCGGTCAGTTCCAGGATGTGCAGGCCGGTGTTGGCGCGGTCGACCGCGTAGATGTAGCCGCGGTCGTCCACTTCCACGTTGTTGGTCTGGATCGCGCTCTTGCAGCGCTCCTTGCCGTCCTCCAGCGTGACGCAGCGCTTGTCGGTGTTCGTGGTGACGGCCGGGATGTAGTAGGCGACCTCCTTGGGGTGGTAGGGATCGCGGATGTCCACCGCCCGCACGCCGGCATTGAAGTGCGAGAAGAACATCAGCCGGCGATAGTAGATGTCGGTCATGCTCTCGTTGGAGGCGTGGGTGCCGAAACGTCCGCCGCGGCTGCAGAAGCCGCCCGACGCCTCCGGCACGCCCCAAGTGGCCACCGAGGCGGGATGCTGCTCCACCGTCACGTCCACGAACCACACGAACTGGCGCGGCTCCTGGCATTCGTTCTTGATCTGCTCGTTGGTGACCACGACGAAGTTGCGCACCTTGCCCACCTTGTCCTTGGCGAACTCGGCAACGGGCATGCCGAGCACCGGGAAGGTGGTGTGCGCGCCCGTCAGCGGCGACATGTCGAGCCGGCCGACCTGCGGGTAGAGCAGGTTCGCCTCCGTGGGCTCCTTGGGGCCGGCGAGCAGCTTGCCGCGATCGACGATCTGCAGGATGCCGCCCTCGTTGGTGCCGTAGGCGAAATAGACGCGGTTCCCCTTCGGGCCGGTGGAGATGGCCCCATGCAGCCGCGTGGGCGCGCGCCCGGCGGCGCCCGGCTCCTGGCCCGGCAGCCCGAAGTCGCGGATCTTGACGGGCTTGGCCGGGTCGGAAAGGTCGTAGACCTCGGTCATGCGGTCCACGCGCCAGCCCGGCACGCCCGACACGAGATAGGCGATGCCCGTGTCGCATTCCCACCAGTTCTTGTGCGTGCCCTTGATCCCGCCGAGCCTGGTGACGAGCACCGGCTTGGCGGGATCGGCGGTGTTCCAGATCTCGTGGGCGGCATTGCCGAACGTGCGCAGCATGTAGACGGCGCCGGGGTTGCCCTTGGGCAGCGTCTTACCGTCGCACACGCGCACCATCTGCGCCCCGCCCGCCTCGGCCAGGCCCGCCTCGCCGGGGATGTGGGCCAGGTACTTCGGGTTGTGCGGATCGGTGACATCCAGGATCGAGGTGCCGTTGAACTCCGCCGCCCCGGTCAGCGGGTTGACCGGCTTCGGCACCTCTTTGGTGCCGCCGTGATGGCCGATGTAGGCGATCCAGCGGCCGCCCTGCTGGTGGATCGTCGGCTGGTAGGCGCTGCGCCCCTGCAGGTCGTGGAACCCGACCAGCGCCATGTCCTTGGCTTCGGGCGCCGATTGCGCCGATCCGGGCAGGGCGCCGGCCGCAGCGAGGATGAGACTCGACGCGGCTAAGGCGAGAGATCGGACTGTCGATTGCTGCGGCCTTGAATGCGCTGAAGCCATGGGGGCGGTCCTCCCGGAGCTGTTGGTCGGTCTTGGCTGGCCCGCACGCGGAGGGATCATTGGGCGCTTCGTATCGCCACGGCAAGCCGCAAAATGCAGGACTCTGACGAGCACGAAATGCAGGCTGGCTGCCGAGCGCGGCCCCTGGGCCGCGACCTTCCGTAGAGGTTGGGTCGAGCGAAGCGAGACCCAGCATATCCGAGGTTCCGTGCGCGGGTGTTGGGTCTCGCCCGGCGTTCGCCGGGCTCGACCCAACCTACGCCTTGCGGTAGAGCATGCGCGCGCGGATGGTGCCGGGCAGTGCTCGGATCTCCTTCACGATCGCCTCGGCCTCGGCGACGGGGCCGTCGGCGTCGAGCACTACGTAGCCGAGGTCGCCCGACGTCTCGTAGTGCTGGGCGGCGATGTTCACCCTGGCGCGCGCGAACACGTCGTTGAGGCGGGTAAGTTCGCCCGGCAGGTTGCGTTGCACCTGGATGAAGCGCGTGCCGGCGGGCCGGGGCGAGAGCTGCACCTGCGGGAAATTGACGGCGCCGGTGGTGGAACCCACGTCGGAATGCTCGATGAGCTTGCGCGCCACCTCCGCGCCGATGCGCTCCTGCGCCTCCTCGGTGGAGCCGCCCACGTGCGGGGTGAGGATGACGTTGTCGAGGCCCTGCAGCGGGCTGGTGAACCGCTCGGCATTGGACGACGGCTCGACGGGGAATACGTCGATGGCCGCCCCGGCAAGCTTCCTGGACCGCATGGCCGCGGCCAGCGCCGCGAGATCGACGACGGTGCCGCGCGAATTGTTGATCAGCATCGCCCCGGGCTTCATGGCGGCGATCTCGCGCTCGCCGATCATGCCTTGCGTGGCCGGCGTCTCGGGCACGTGCAGGCTCACCACGTCCACCTTGGCCAGCAGGTCGTCGAGCGTGTCGGTGGGCTCCACGTTGCCGTGGCGCAGCTTCTCGGTGTGGTCGTAGTAGAAGACGCGCATGCCCATGGCCTCGGCCAGCACCGCGAGCTGGGTGCCGATGTTGCCGTAGCCGACGATGCCGAGCGTCTTGCCGCGCACCTCGTTGGCGCCCGCGGCGCTCTTGTCCCAGCGGCCGGTGTGCGCCGCCGCGGACTTGGGGAAGATGCGCCGCATCAGCATGACGATCTCGGCCATGGTCAGCTCGGCCACCGAGCGCGTGTTGGAGAACGGCGCGTTGAAGACCGGGATGCCCATGGCGCGGCAGGCGGCGAGATCGACCTGATTGGTGCCCACCGAGAAGCAGCCCACGGCGACCAGCGACCTGACGCCCTCGATCGCGTCGCCGGCGATCTGGGTGCGCGAGCGGATGCCGAGCAGGCGCACGCCGCCGGCCAGGGCCTGGCGCAGTGCCGCGCCGTCGAGGGCGGTGGCGCGCCGCTCGATCTGGGTGTAGCCGGCGGCTTCGAAGAGATCGACGGCCGTCTGGGAGATGCCTTCGAGCAGCAGGACCTTGATCTTGTCCTTGGGCAGCGAATAGGGGAACGGCTGCTTCAGTGTGTCGCCAGCGTGCATTCGCGGGCTCCTCGCGTTTCACGCACCATCGGAGTGGACCGCCTCTATAGAGGCCCGGCCGGATGGCGACAATCCTCGGTCGGCCGCGGCTTCGGGGCGCGGGAACCTTGGGCGGACTCGACGCGCATCGAGAGGTGACGCCCCTGTCTGCAAAATCGAGCTGGCAATCCGTGTTCGGTGGAAGACGAGGCCTGCCTCCGCGACCTGCATGCGAATTGGATGGGCCGGAGCACGAGCCGCGTCGGCGGTTGCGGGTTCAGCTCAGGAGCGGGGTGCAGGAGAGACGGCCATTGGGAAGAGGGTCGAGGCTCACGGGGACGCCGTAGACCTGCTCCAGGCGCTGCCGGGTGAGCACCTCGCGCGGAGAACCGTCGGCGACCACGCGACCGTCGTGGAGGAGCAGGACGCGGCTGGCGATGGCAAAGGCGTGATCGGGCTGGTGCGTGGAGAGGACGATGCCGAGCCCGCCACGCGCCAGGCGTGCCACCTCGCGCAGAACCAGCGCCTGGTTGCCGAAGTCCAGGCTGGCGGTGGGCTCGTCCATGACGATGGACGGCGCCTCCTGGGCGAGCGCCCGCGCGATCAGCGTGAGCTGCCGCTGCCCGCCGCTGATGCGCGTGTACTCGCTCTCGGCCAGATCGGCGATGCCCAGGCGCTCCAGGGCGCTCCACGCCTTCTCCCGATCAACCGCGCCGGGCGCAGAGAAGACGCCGAGGCGGGCGGTGCGTCCCATCAGCACCATGTCGAGGACGCGATAGGGAAACACGGATACGCTGGCCTGCGGCACATAGGCCTGGCGCAGGGCCAGCTGGCCCGGCCGCCAGCTGTCGATGGGCCTGCCGGCGATGGAGATCGAGCCCGCCAGCCTGGCGATCAGCCGCAGCAGCGTCTTGAACAGCGTGGTCTTGCCCGAACCGTTGGGACCGAGCAGACAGACCACCTCGCCGGCGCGCAGGCTCACGTCGATGTCGCGGGCGACGACCTTGCCGCGGTAGCCGATGGCGACCTGGCGCGCCTCGATGAGGGGTCCTGCGGCCATCACGACCAGCCCTCGCGCCCGCGTGCCAGGAGCCACAGGAAGAACGGCGCCCCCAGGACGGCCGTGAGGATGCCCAGCGGCACCTCGATGCGCGCCATGGTGCGGGCCAGCGTGTCGACAATGAGCAGGTAGCTCGCACCCATCAGCATGGCGGTGGGCAGCAGGCGGTCGAAGCTGGGGCCGACGATCATGCGCGCCAGGTGCGGCATGACGAGACCGATCCAGCCGATCACGCCGGAGATGGCGACTACGCTGGCCGTGATAAGGGTGGCAGCGGCGACGACCGCGCCGCGCAGAACCTCGACGTTGACGCCGAGCGCCTTCGCATCCTCGTCGCCGAGGGACAGCACGTTGATGCGCCAGCGCAGCAGGACCAGAGGGACCAGCCCGATCAGTACCAGCGGGCCGGCCAGGAACAGCTCGCCGCTGCGCAGGCTGGCGAGGCTGCCGAGCAGCCAGAACGTGATGGCCGGGAGCTGGTCGTAGGGATCGGCGAGGATCTTGAGGAGCGAGATGCAGGCGCCGGCCAGCGAGCCGACCACCACGCCGGCCAGGACCAGGACGAGGACGGTGTCGCGCCCGCGTACCAGGCCGGCGATGGCGTAGACCAGGGCCACCGTCGCCAAGCCGACGGCGAAGGCGAGGAGCTGGATGGCGAGCACCGGCATGGACAGGAAGATGCCGATGACGGCGCCGAGGCCGGCGCCGGTCGAGACGCCGAGGATATCCGGCGACACCAGCGGATTGCGGAAGAGGCTCTGGTAGGCGGTGCCGGCCGCCGCCAGCGCACAGCCCACGAGTGCCGCGGCGGCGACTCGCGGAAGGCGCACGCCGAACAGCACCGTGTCGATCTGCGTGTGCTGCGGCGCTCCGGCGAGCCGGCGCCCGACCGCGGCGGCGAAGTCGGCGAGGGAGATCGGGTAGCGTCCAACCAGGGCCGCGGCGACCGCCAGGGCGGCAAGGACGACGGCGAGTGCGGCCACGACCGCCCAGCCCGCATCGGCCGGTCTCGTCTCGGCCGGCTTCAGCTGCTCGTGACGGTCCTGCCCTGCCCGGTCTTGCACGGCTCTTCACTTCTCCGGCTTAGCGGCGGCGCCGACAGGCGGTCGATCTGAGGCTCGTCCAGATCGACGTGATAGAAGAGCTTATAGAACCGGCGCGTCGTGTCGCGAAAGGGAAGTGCCGGGGGTAAAGCACTGAGGCCAGCCGGCGGATGCCGATCAGCCGGTTCACGCCGGGCGGTGCATCGAACGGTTGCAGGGCAGGCTGGGCGCGAGATGGACGCGGCGGTGCTGGATCGCCCGCGCCCCGCGCGCAGGATCGGGCCTCCGCCGGGTACCCATGCGAGAATGCCGCGTTCATCGCCGCGCCCAAGTACGGCATTGTCCCGCGCCCATGCCCCCTCCGCCCGACCGGTCCTTGTCCCCCGCCAGCCTCATCACGCACGTGAGTCTGATCGGCTTCGCGACGGCGCTCTCGACGCGCTCGGTGGACCCCATCATCCCGCCCATCGGCGAGAGCCTCGGCACCGAGCCGGCGCGGGTGGCCCTGCTGACCACGGCGTTCACGCTGCCGTTCGTGCTCGCGCAGCCGATCATCGGGCCGGTTGCGGACGCCATCGGCAAGGTGCGCATGATGCTGATCTGTCTTGTCATCATCATCGCCGCCTCGTTCGCGTGCGCGCTGGCGCCCAGCTTCGCCCTGCTCATACTGGCGCGCATCGTCTGCGGCGCCGCCACCGGGGGCATCTATCCCGTGGGCATGGCGATCATCTCCGACGCCGTCCCGCTGCAGCAGCGGCAGGCGGGAATCGCACGCTGGCTCACCATCGTCGTCAGCGGCAACCTCTTGGGCTCGGCATTCGCCGGCGGCCTGGCCGACCTGTTCGGCTGGCGCGCGGTGTTCCTCGGCGTCGGTTTGTGCGCGGTTGCGGCCCTCGTCAATGCGCTGATCAACCTGCGGCAAGTTGCACAGGCGCCGCCGACGAAGCTCGACCTCGCCGCCATCCCGGCGCGCTATCTGGCCATTCTCGCCAACCCGCGGGCCAAGATCTGCTTTTTCGCGGTGTTCCTGGAGGGTGTGGCGATCTTCGGACTGTTCTCGTTCGTGGCCCTGTTGCTGGTGGCGGCCGGGGAGCCGCGCGCCTCGGTCGCCGGGCTGGTGATCGGCGGGTTCTCGGTCGGAGGCATAGCCTATTCCCTCGCCGTCACGCCCATCACGCGGCGCTGGCAGCCACGCGAGCTGATGCTGGGCGGTGGCGCGGTGTGTGCCGCCTCGTTCGCCGGCATTGCGCTCAACCCGACCTGGCCGGTGCAGCTGGCGCTGTTCGCGGCCATGGGCATCGGGTTCTATACGCTGCACGCCTGCATCCAGGTCGAGGCCAGCGAGCTGTCGACAACCGCGCGCGGCACGGCGCTGTCCATGCACTCGCTCTCGTTCTTCCTGGGCCACGCCGCAGGACCCGTGCTCTACGGCATCGGCTTTGCCTGGCTCGGGGCCGGCGTCTCGGTTCAGCTGGGCGGCGTGGCGGTGATGCTCACCGCGGTCATGTGCGCGCGCTACTTGCGCCGGCGCACAGGTGCGTAGGGTTGGTGGGCGAGAACAGGCGTGCGGCTGCGGCGGGTGTCGGGGTTCGGGCTTCTGCCCCGACTGCCGACGCCCCGACCGATCCTTAGTGCAGCAGGGCGGCGGGCGATTGCGGGGCGCGGGTCTCGGGCCGCGCGCCGCGGAACTCGACACGGAACTGGCCGCCCAAGGACGCGGTTTTAACCTCGAGCCTGCCCCCGAGCTGCTGCGCCAGCGCGCGCACCAGGTCCAGTCCCAGTCCGGTGCCCTGGATGCGGCCGCTGCCGAGACCGATGCCGTCGTCCTCAACGCTGAGGCAAAGGCGGTCTCCCGCCTCCTCCAAAGTCACGCGCACGGTGCCGGAGCGGCCATCGGGAAAGGCGTACTTGACGGCGTTGGTGACCAGCTCGTTGACGATCAGGCCGAGCGGAATGGCCTCGGCGACCGACAGGCGACGGCCGACCGCCGTGCATTGGATTGAGAGCGGCTCGCCCGGTGCGATCAACGACTGCAGGTCCTCGCACAGCTCCTGGATGAACCCCTTGCTGTCGAGGCACACCTCGTCACTCTCCGGGCGCAGGCGGCTGTGCACGCGTGCGAGCACCATCACCTGCTCGACGGCCTCGTTCAGCACCGACCTGGCGCTGGCGTCGCCCACCAGATTGGCCTTGCGCCGGATCAGCGATGCAACCGCAGCGAAGTTGTTGGCTGCGCGATGCGCCAGCTCGCGCAACAGCACGGAATTGGCGCGCTCCGACAGCTCCAGCACGCGCGCGGCTTCGTCGGCGGCGATCAGCGCCTGCGTGAGCCGGGCCAGCCCGACGGCGCTGCCGGCGGCCAGGAGGGCGTAGAGCTCGACCTGGATGAGATCGGACGCGTGGTTGAGGACGAGTGCGTTGCTGCTGGGCTCGAAAAAGAAGAACGAGAGGAACGTGCTCAGCCCGACGGCGAACAGGCCGACGCCCTGGCCGAAGCCCAGGGCCGCGGCACTGACGACGAGGAAGAACAGCAGGAACGGCTCGCCGGGCACCTCCGTGTCCAGGGGGATCTGGAACAGGTAGGCTATGGCGAGGGCCGCAGCGGTGACGCCGAGGCGCACCCCCAGTGACCAGCGATGCATCGCCTTCAGACATGCCAGCATGGATACCCCTCCAACGCTGGTGCCTCGGACGTGAGGCAGAGGCCGCCAATATTCGGACAACTTTGGACCATTTTGCGACCGAGCCATTCCAGGAGACGGGAGCGGGTGTCGCAGACCCGGGCGGCCGTGCCTGGCGGCGGCTTGCGCAACGTCGTCGCCGCAGGCGCGGCGAGGGCTCGGCGGCTTGGTCCCCCGCGACCCTTGCGCGTTCGGTCGAATGGATGGGAGCATTAACCGACCGCTCACCATGCCGGCCATTGGCACTTGCGGGCTCGGTTAATGCGCGGGCGGCGGCCCGGAAGGATCGAATCGCCTGTTCAGGCGCCCTTGGCGGCCAGCAGAGCCTCCGCGCGGATCTCCTCGGTGAGGTAGGCCTTGAGGGCCGAGAACTCGGGGCTGGTCTTGAGGGTGTAGTGGCGCGGGTAGGGCAGGTCCACGCGCACGTCGGCCTTGATGCGGCCAGGGCGGGCGGACATGACCACCAGCCGCGAGGCCAGGAAGATGGCCTCCTCGATATCGTGGGTGACGAACAGCACGGTCTTGGTGTCGCGCTGCCAGATGTCGAGCAGGGTCTCCTGCATCAACGCGCGGGTCTGGTTGTCGAGCGCGCCGAACGGCTCGTCGAGCAGCATGATCTTGGGATCGTTGGCGAGCACGCGGGCGATGGCGGTGCGCTGCTGCATGCCGCCCGACAGCTGCTTGGGATAGTGGCGCTCGAAGCCCTTGAGGCCGACGCGGGCGCACCAGTCGCCGGCGATCCTGGTGCGCTCAGCCTCGGACGCCCTGCGCTCGCGCAGACCGAAGGCGATGTTGTCGGTGACGGTCAGCCAGGGGAACAGCGTGTAGGACTGGAAGACCATGCCGCGGTCGGGGCCCGGCTCGCACACCTCCGCGCCGTCGAGCAGCACGCGGCCCTCCGTGGCGCGGTCGAGGCCGGCGACTATGCGCAGGAGCGTGGATTTCCCGCAGCCGGACGGCCCGAGGATAGTGATGAAGTCGTTGTCGGCCACATCGAGGGTGATCGGCTGCAGGGCCTGCGTCGGCGCCGCGCCCCTGCGCGCGGGTGGGAAGGTGCGTGTTACGCTTTCGATGCGGAGCTTGCTCACGCAAGCCTCCAGGGGAACAGGGCGCGGTTCGCCGCCTTGAACAGGAAGTCGGAGACAAGGCCGATCAGGCCGATGACGATGATGCCGAAGATGATCTGACCGGTGTTGAGCAGCGCCTGGCTGTCCACGATCATGTGGCCGATGCCCGCGGACGAGCCGATCAGCTCGGCGACGATCACGTAGGTCCAGGCCCAGCCGAGGACGAGGCGCAGGATCTCGGCGATCTCCGGCGCGGCCGACGGGATCAACACGCGAGCGACGATGCCGTAGTCGCGGGCGCCCAGCGTGTAGGCGGCCTCGACCAGGTCGCGGCGCGTGTTGCCTACGGCGATGGCCACCATCAGGACGATCTGGAACACGGCACCGATGGGTCGAGCGGCGGCGAGACCAGCAACATCGCTTGTCATGTACGTGTGTCGGGTCTGCGCTTCGCTTGACCCAACCTGCAATTGCCCCTTGACCTGCCGTCCCGGTGCCCCCTTATTCACCCTTGCCAGCTGGCCGGACGGCCGCTGCCGGGCGAACAGGCTTTGCGGCGCAAGTCGCATCCCGGGCGCCCGGTGGAGGAAAGTCCGGGCTCCAGGGATCGACGGTGGCGGCTAACGGCCGCCGGGGGCGACCCCAGGGAAAGTGC
>DATBKR010000405.1:0-2972 GCA_036555805.1 Hyphomicrobiaceae bacterium
TCTTGGCCTCGTCGTCAAGCGACTTGGGCAGGTCGCGCAGGGCTCCCGCCGCGCCGAGAACGGCCGCCAGCGGTGTCCTGAGGTCGTGCGAAATCGAGGTCAGGAGCGCCGAGCGCAAGCGGTCCGTCTCGGCTACGCGCCTGACACGCTCGATGTCCTCCACGAGATGGACGCGCTCGATGGCCAGGGCACCCTGGTCGGCCAGCGCATCGAGGAGGCGCCGCTGCTCCGCCCGCAAGAGAGGTCCCGATTCGTCCCGGCAGATGCCGACAATGCCGATGGGTCCGCGCCCGGTCCGCATCGGCAGGAACAGCCACCTGGCGCCAGGCAGCGCATCGGAGTCGCGGCCTGCCGGGCGGTTCTGCTGCCAGGCCCACTTGGCGGCCGCGAGGTCGGCCTCGTCGAGCCTGTCCTCGGGCGGGAAGCCACCCCTCACGGCAATGGAGCCGTTGTCGGGCAGGAGCAGCACGACGCGCAGCTTCAGCATCGCGGCGATCTGATGCGCCGTAGCCCACAGCACGTCGTCGAGCGTGCCAGCACTGGCCAGCTTGCGGCTGAAGGCATAGAGCGATTCGATGGAACGCACGCGCTGCAGGGCGGTGACTGTCTGCGTGCGGCCGCGTCCGGCGAGGTTGGAGACGACGACGGCCAGAATCGCGAAGAGCAAGAACGCCGCGACATTGGTGGGATCGGTTATGGTGAATGTGTAGACCGGCGGCAGGAAGAAGAAGTTGTAACAGAGCGAGCCGGCGATGCTCGCCGCGAGCGAAGGCCAAAGACCATAGCGAACGGCAATCCCCACGATCGCCGTCAGGAAGATGAGATCGACGTTCTCGACGCCGAATCGCGGCTGCAAGACCAGGCTGGCGCCAAGTGCCGCACCGACCGCTGCAAGGGCCACGGCATAAGGCGTGGAGTCGAAGGAACGTGATGGGCTGGTGGCAACGGCCCTTGCTGGTGCCTGTTCCGACAGATCCTCGCCGGCGATGACGTGCACGCTGATGTTGCCGGCGCGGCGCACCAGGTCGTGCACCACAGAGCCGTGTACGATCTCGAACCAGCGCGAGCGCGTCGACTTGCCGACGATGATATGCGTGACGTTGTGCCTCTGCGCAAAGCCGATGATGTCGTCGGCGATGCGGCGCGCCTTGGCTGGAATGGTGGCCACCTCGCCGTCGAGGCGTTCGGCCAGGCGCAGGGCGTCGGCGACGCGGTCGCGTTCCACCTCGTTGAACTGCAGGCTCCTCGCGGTCTCGACGCACAGAGCCGTCCACGGCGCATGCAGGCGGTCCGCCAGGCGCTTGGCGTAGCGCACCAGTCCCGCCGAGCGCGGGTCCTCGCTGACGCAGACCAGGATCCGCTCGCCTGCCGCCCACGGTCCGGCAATGGCGCGCGCCTGCATCTGCTCAAGGAGCTGCTCGTCGACCCGTTCCGCCGTGCGGCGCAGGGCGAGCTCGCGCAGCGCCGTGAGGTTGGCCGGCGAGAAGTAGTGCTTGAGGGCGCGCTCGGCCTGCGCCGGAACGTAGACCTTTCCCTCCTTCAGGCGCTCGATCAGCTCCTCCGGTGTCAGGTCGACGAGCTTGATGGCGTCGGCGCGATCCAGAATCTCATCGGGCACGATCTCGCGCACGCGCACGCGCGTGATCTGCGCCACCACGTCGTTGAGACTCTCGATGTGCTGGATGTTGACCGTCGTGTAGACATCGATGCCGGCATCCAGCAGCTCTTCTACGTCCTGGTAGCGCTTGGGATGGCGGCTGCCCGGAACGTTGGTGTGGGCGAGCTCGTCGACCAGGATCAGGCTGGGGTGCCGCCTGAGCGCAGCGTCGATATCGAACTCGTCGAGGATGCGATTGACATAGACGGTCGGCTTGCGGGGCAGCACCTCGAAGCCTTCGAGCAGTGCCTCAGTCTCCTTGCGGCCATGAGTCTCGACCACGCCGACGACGACGTCCACGCCCTCCTTGAGCTTGGCGCGCGCGGTCTCCAGCATCTCATAAGTCTTGCCGACGCCGGGAGCGGCGCCGACGAAGATCTTGAGGCGGCCGGTACGGCCCCTCTCCTCGCGCCGGGCTTCCGCAAGGAGCGCCTCCGGCGACGGTCTCTGATCCAGTTCGGTTCGCTGATCCGCCATCGATCAAAGGGCCCGTGCAGGCCGCCGGACTGCCGCCTGCCCTAAGCTGGCACTACTGCGCCGCCGTCCGGTCGAGGGCCATATTGAGGGCGAGCACGTTGACGCGCGGATCGCCCAGGACCCACAGCGTGCGGCCCTCGACATGCTGTTCGACCAGCTGGCGCAGCCGATCTTCCGGTATATTGCGCGCTTTCGCAACGCGCGGAACCTGGAAGAAGGCCGCCTCAGGCGAGATGTGCGGGTCGAGGCCGCTGCCAGACGCCGTAACCAAGTCGGTCGGCACCTTGGCATTCGGGTTCTGGCTCTTGCGGGTCTCCACATCGCCCTTCATGCGCTCGATCAGCGTCTTGCTGGTGGGGCCGAGATTTGACCCACTCGAATTGGCAGCGTTGTAGGGGGCGTCAACCGTCTTAGATGGGTCTTTTGGGTCCGGTGCTGATGTCGCAGACGGCCGCCCCTGGAAGTAGCGGTCCTCGGTGAAGAGTTGACCGACCACCGCCGACCCGACCACCTTGCCGTCCTTCTCGACCAGGCTGCCGTTGGCCTGGTAGGGGAAGAGGACCTGCGCAATGCCGGTTATCGCCAGCGGATAGAGAAGGCCCGTGAGGATCGTGAACAGCACGATCATCGTTAGCGCGGGGCGAAGTTCTCTTAACATTGGAGTTTTCCTCATACGAGATGCAAGGCCGTGACCGCAAGGTCGATGGCCTTGATGCCGATGAACGGGATGACGATGCCGCCGAGGCCGTAGATCAGCAGGTTGCGCCGCAACAGCGGGCCGGCCCCGATCGGGCGGTAGGCGACGCCTTTGAGGGCCAGCGGGATCAGCGCGACAATG
>DATBKR010000406.1:0-6234 GCA_036555805.1 Hyphomicrobiaceae bacterium
GCGAGCGCTATCTCGCGACGACGTGCACGGGTAGAATTGTGCACGCGCGTTGAGGCCCCAATATCTTCCTCACTTGCGTTCGAAACCATTTCCAGTCATCGACAAGGGAGGTGAACCATGAAGATCGTCGTCATCGGCGGCACCGGCCTGATCGGCTCGAAGGCCGTCGCCATTCTTCGGCAGGGCGGTCACGAGGTCGTCGCCGCCTCGCCCAACAGCGGCGTCAACACCATCACCGGCGAGGGCCTCAAAGAGGCCATGGCCGGCGCGCAGGTGGTGATCGACCTCGCCAATTCGCCCTCATTCGAGGACAAGGCGGTGCTGGAATTCTTCGAGACCTCCGGCCGCAACCTTCTCGCGGCGGAGGCCGCAGCGGGCATCCGGCACCATGTCGCACTCTCCATCGTCGGAACCGACCGGTCCGACAATGGCTATTTCCGCGCCAAGGTCGCCCAAGAGAAACTGATCAAGGCCTCCGGTATCCCCTACACCATCATCCGCTCGACCCAGTTCCTGGAATTCCTCGGCGGCATCGCCGCTTCAAGTACGGATGGAAACAAGGTCAGGCTTTCGCCCGGCCTGTTCCAGCCGATCGCGGCGGACGACGTTGCCGCCATCGTTGCCGATGTGGCGCTGGCGGCGCCGCGAAACGGCCTTGTCGAGATCGCCGGCCCGGAACGGGCGCCGTTCAACGAAATCGTCGCCCGCTATCTGAAGGCGGTCGGCGACCCGCGCAAGGTCGTGAGGGACCCCGAGGCCCGGTACTGGGGCGGCCGGGTCGAGGAGCGCTCGCTCGTGCCGTTGGGCGAGGCGCGCCTCGGCCGCATCGGTTTCGACGAATGGCTGCGCCGCTCACAGGCAGGAGCCTGACCTCGCACCCGCCAACCGATGAATGGAGGCTCCATGAAACGCATCGTCTGTTCGCTGCTTGTCGCCATACTGCCGTTCGGCGGCGCCCTTGCGAAAGCGGCGAAGCCGCAGAACGCCAAGGTGACCCTCGTCTACCAGCACGAGCTGCCGAACGTTCCCGGCAAGAGCATCAAGGGGGTGCTCGTCGAATACGGCCCGGGCGGCTATTCGCCCGGTCACACGCATGCCAAATCCGCCTTCGTCTACGCGACCGTGCTTGAGGGGGCGATCCGCAGTCAGGTCAACGACGGGCCGGTAACGACCTACAAGGCCGGTCAGAGCTTCTCCGAGCTCCCCGGCAGCCGCCACCGCGTCAGCGCCAATGCCAGCAAGACGAAGCCGGCCAAGCTCCTCGCGGTGTTCGTGGTGGACACGAACGAGACGGAACTGACAACCCCATTCGGGAACTGAGGTTCGATACCGATCGTGCGGAGATCGCGTCGAAGGATGCGATCCCGGTCCATCCCGACCAGGCCGAGTTGACCCGCCGATCTGCCCGCCGCTGGACTACGACCACGCCGGCCGCGCTGTACGCCGCCGGTTGGCCCTGATGGACGACCCCGGCGTCAGGCATCGGCGCACCCCACGGTCAGACGCTCGTTGCATTTTGCGCTATTGCAAGCGATGAGCGTCTGACCGTCCCCGGCCGAAGGAGAGCGTTTCAGCGCCGCCCGCCACGCACGCCACCACGAAAGCCGCCCACGTGTGCCCCGCGGAATCCGGCTCCGTGGCCGCGCAACCCGGCTCGGTAACCGTAGCCGCGCCAACCGGTCCGGTATCCATAGCCGCGCCAGCCTCGATAGCCGTACCCACGCCAGCCCCAACGTCGACCGTAGAAGCCGCGGTAGTAGGGCGCATAGCCGTAATACCCGTACCTGCGAGGTGCGGCGTAACCGTAATAACCATAGGTGCGGGGTGCATATCCGTAGCCATAGGTCCGAGGCGCTGTGTAGCCAAAAGTGCGAGATCCCCAACCCCAATCGCACCAGCCGAACGCTGCAGCCGGTGTGCTTTCAAACGCAAGGAGAGGTGCTGCGATCGCAACAGCGATGCCAATTGTTCGCAAGCGCATTTGATCACTCCTTTTCCGGTGTTCCCGGCCGTGAAGAAATGCCAGCCGCCCTGGAGAAAAGCACTCGGGCGGAACCCCCAATCCGAACTGGCGTATCACGGATGGAGCAGTAGGCATGACACCTGAGAGGATGCCTAAGGAGACCCGAGAAGCCGTACTCGGCCGCATGTTCGACGCGAGTTGATGCTAGCACTCACCTGACGTGTTGCCTGGACATCCCGTCGGCTCTGGTGGACTTAACGATTCTCCCGGCAGCCTCGCGCGCCGAGCGGAGGGCATCGAACGCCAGCAGGGGAGGCTGCTCCTGATCGGTGCCGTCGAGGTCCACTCCGGGTCCACCCCGGCACGTCGGTGCCAGCCCTGTGGCAGGCCGATGCAGACCGCTGTCGTCGGTGGTTTCAACTTGCAGGGGAAACCGTGTGGGCAGGCCCTGTGCAGGATCGCGATCCCCACCGACGTAAACCAGAGACCCGGTGCGTTCCCCGCACCTTGCAACTCAAGCAGTCGACGAGGGCACTGACAGACTGCAGTTGAAGGATCTAACGCACCGGGTCCCACGTGCCAGCGGGGTAGCCTACGCACGGTAGGCACACCTTAGCCGAGAAATGCGAGAGATGTGGTGGCGCCAAAGCAACAGCAGAGAGTGAATCTGATAATAGACTGACGAGCGGAGGTTGCAGACTATCAGATTATGGACGTGAGAGCCTGAGGGTAACAATCGCCGGGCCCCACGTCTGCGCGCCACGCTGACACCGCCATGTGAGGAGCCGTTCCCTGCCGTGGGCGCCCGCAGTCGATACGGGGGCTGTCGCGCATGGCTGCGTCCGGACGCCGGCGGGCGTCATCAGGAACGAAGCGAGAACCAGAGATAGGCGCCGCACAGGACCGCTCCGAGCAAGGCGGCAATCACGCTCCAGTTTATGATCAGGTCTCGTCGCGCGATGCGCTGCCGAATGGCTGCGCGGACATCGTACCCCGATCTGCTCTGAGGCCTGCTGAGTTTGGGCCGGGCGCCCATGTCGGCCCCCAAACCACCGCCGGCTAACCAATCCATTGAGTATGCCTCACGTGATACCGAACGCAGTCAGCATAGCACAGCGGGCGGTTTCGGATGGTGCGCGGGGCGCAACAGGCCGCGTCCAATGTCACCTACGTGACACTTCGGCAGCGCTGGCGTGCGAACCGTGGAGCGGTCGCCTGCGCGCCGCTGAAGGCCCGCTCGCAGGCCGTGGCGGAGCGGCAGCGACGATCTCGATGAGCTATCGCCGCCAGGTCCATACCGGCGGGGGGAACATCTTCAGCAAAAATTCAGGAGGCGTTCATGACCGGGGTGCGCGGCCTGTGCTGTGGTCTCAGGGCACAAACGCTCACCCACTCTCGGAAATTGAGCATCGATCATGAGCACAAGAGCATACGCTTCTCCTGTCGGGGTCGCCGCGGAGCTCGGCGCCCCCCGGTTCCCCATTCGCCGCTCTGCCAGGACGATCGTGGCACGGGTGACGACATGGGCCACGGCTCGCGCCAATGCCATCGCCGCCGCGGCCGTCTACGAGCATCTGTCGAAACTCTCCGATGCAGAACTTCATCGTCGTGGTCTCTCGCGCTCGACGCTCGCCTGCGATGTGAGCCGGACTTTTGGCTGACCGCAGGCCGGCGCCAGCGACCTGATATTGCACAGCCTGACCATTGGAAGGAGAAAAGCATCATGCGGAGCACTCTTGTCATTACAGGCGTTGTCCTGGCTGCTGCCGTCGCGCTCCTGGGCGTGCGCGCCGTCACGGTCGACGTTGCGAGCGAAGATCGTTCCGCGACCCCGGCCGTTTCCATCGGCATCATGCAGATGATGCAGGACGCCCGGGGTCTCCAGGTCCAGCAATACGATGCCATCTGACATCTGCGGCGGTGCCCTGAGCGCCGGCTCGCCCGTGGCGGCGAGGGCGGCCTCGAACCGGCATCGACGCGGTCATGAGCCGCGGAGCTTGGCATCGGCCTCGCCGGCTGAAGCCGGTCAACCCGCCCTTGCCAGGCTCGGCGCGATGTCCTCCATGCGCTCGAATAGCAGGTCGGGGTGGAGCGCGCGCAGCGTGTCGGGCGCGGAGTAGCCCCACGTGACGGCGCCGCAGGCGATGCCGGCGGCGCGGGCGGCCTCGATGTCGCGCACCTCGTCGCCGATGGCGATGACGCCCGCGGGCGCAATGCCGGCGCGCCCCACCACGGCGCGGAACTTGGCGGCCTTGCCGAACAGCGAGGCGCCGCAGGCGAAGTCTGAGAACAGAGCCGAGTTGGCCGCCCCGAGCTGCGCCCGCGCGTTCGCCTGCGTGTCGGAACTGACGAGCGCCAGCCGCAAGCCCCCCGCTTTCAGAGCCTGCAGCATGGCGCCCGCGCCAGGGAACAGCGGGATCTCGCCGAGGTGCGCAGCCTTCAGCCGCCGCATGTGGCGGGCGATCAGCGGCACCTTCCAGCGCGGCACATTGAGGCGCTCCAGAGCCTCGCGCGGGCCCGTTCGGCGCAACTCGGCGATGTCCGCCTCGGTCACGCGGCTGAACCCGAACCGGTCGGCCACGTCGTTCACATGGCCGCGGAACCAGGGCACGCTGTCCGCCAGCGTGCCGTCGAGGTCGAGGATGGCGAGGGCGTAGCGCATGCCCGCAGGGTGGCGGAGACGAGGGCGGCAATCCACCGATTTCGCCCTCTGCCCCCAATGGGCAGGGACGGGCTGGCATGCGCGAGGCGCGTCGATTCCCTTGTCGACGACCCGGTCGGGACGGGCCGCCATTGCAGCCTCTCCAGATCTCACGGCGGGCCGGGCCGGGGCGAAGTCCCGTAGCCCGCTGCCCCACCCTACCCCGCTAACCCGCTCGATCGTGCTTGACCTCCTCGAATGCGGCGCGGGCGCGCTCGAACTTGGGAGCGAACAGCCACATGGCGTCGAGGATCTCGCGATAGGTCGCTGAGGTCCTGGCCCGGTCCGCCTTGCCGAAGGTGAAGATGGAATTGTTGCGCAGGTAGCCCATGATCCTCGGGTCCGAGATGCGATAGGCCGCAAGGTTGCCCGACCTGAGCGCGGCGCGCGTGGGGCTGGGGACGATCTGGATCAGCTCGAACAGCTTCATCTGGTCGATCGGATCGGGCAGCATGCCCATGATCGCCGGCAACTGCGCGAACAGGCCGGCATGGGCGTTCATCAGCCCGTTGCGCACCGCGGTCCAGTGGTTGAAGCGCTGGTCGCCGGCGCCGACGCGCGCCGTCTCCCTGGCGTCGCGGGCGGCCACCGCGGGATCGAGGGCCGCCACCTTCGGCAGGACCGCCGCCCACGCCTGCCGCCCCTTGCGGTCCTCCGCCACGCCGGTCTGGAAGCTGCCCTTGTAGGTGTTGGAACGGGCGTTGCCGATATTCTGCTTGCCGTTGGTCTCGGCGAAGAACAGCCCGAGGCTGATGCGCGCCGCCGCATCGGCGGTCGCCGCATCCAGCCCCTTGGCCCGCGCAATGGCGCGGCCGAGGTCGGCCACGTCCTTGAACGGCGTCCCGGACGCCTGCGCGCCCGCCGGCGGTGCCTGCAGGATCGCAAACAGCGCGGCGTACTCCTCGACCAGCGGCTCGATGTCGGCATCGAAATACGCCGGCGGAATGCCGAACCTGTTGGGACGCCCGATGCGCGACGGCACCGCGTCGGTGAGGTCCTTGTAGGTGCTCATCACGGCCAGCCTGGCGAGGTAGAGCGCCTGCCCCGGCCGCTCCGGCAGCCGCTCCCCGCGCTCGATCTGCCCCCGCCGCTCGGCGAGCACCGCCTTGAAGTCGCGCAGGGCCTTGTCGTAGGCCGCGCCTGCGGCGGCCTGTTCCTCGGTGAGCGCGGCGGACTTGGCCGGGGCTGGCTGAGCGGCAGCGGGCGCCATGGCGCCACCGGCGACGGCCGTAGCCAGCGCCAGCGCAACGGCAGCGACGGCAACGCGGAGCGATCGGAGCGCGAATGCTCCGGGCTGTGCCTGCGGCCTGCTGTGCGTCATGCGCACCTCGTTGTGCGAGAAAGGATGCGGACCCTATCGCGCAGGTTGGGTCGAGCGCCAGCGAAGACCCAACACACGTCGCCAATGCCGCCAGCCCCGCCAGCGGCTCCGGCGAGGGTGCGACGGGGGCGCGGGCGCCTACTCCGCAACCAAGGAGGGCCCGTAAGCCCTCCGGGGGCGGTTTCCCGCCCCATGGGCTGCCTTTCGGCGCCCGCGCACCGGCGATTTGCATCCCGCTGCGGCTCAGCC
>DATBKR010000407.1:0-2057 GCA_036555805.1 Hyphomicrobiaceae bacterium
GTATACCAGACCGACCGCAGCGCGCAATGGAAACGATTTTCATTTTGTGCTACCAGATGCCGCGCCGGTCTCGGCACGACCTCTGCGAGTGTGAAGATAGTGCCCCGGGACAGCCACACGCCGATGCAGGATCATTGTCCCCGTGTGGGTCCCCGCGTCTGGGGGATGCTTCTCAACAAGCCGAAGGATGGGCAATGGCGGGGCGGCCAAGGTTGACGCGAACACCTGCGGGCGAGGAGGACCTCGCGCGCCAGCAGCCGGGCTCGGTGCAGGCGTTGGACCGGGCCCTGGCGCTACTGGAGATCATCGCCCGCGCCGACGGGCTGTCGCTCACCGGCATCGGCCAGCGTGCCGGCATCGCACCATCGACCGCCCACCGCATCCTGGCCACGCTGAAGGCCGCCGGCTTCGTGCAGGGCGACGAGGCGCGCGGCGGCTATTGCATCGGGGTCAAGGCCTTCAAGATCGGCTGCGCCTTCCTGCGCAATCGCAAGCTGGTCGATGTCGGCCGCGGCGTGATGCGCGACGTGATGTCGGCCAGCGGCGAGACCACCAACCTCGGCATCGAGAACGATGGCTCCGTGGTGTTCGTCTCGCAGCTGGAGAGCCATCACGCCATCCGCGCCTTCCACCGACCCGGCGCCCGCGGGCCGATGCACGCCTCCAGCCTCGGCAAAGCCATTCTGGCCTGGTTGCCGGAGGCCGAGGTCACCAAGATCCTGCACCGTGTCGGCCTGCGGAAGCTCACCGACCGCACCATCGTCGACCCTGAGGCCCTGTTCGCCGAACTGGCGCTGACGCGCGAGCGCGGCTGGGCCGTCGACGACCAGGAGAAGGCCGAGGGCATGCGCTGCGCAGGCGCGCCCGTGTTCAACGAGTATCGCGAGGTGATTGGCGCGCTGTCCGTCTCGGGCCCCACCGTGCGCATGACCCACGAGCGCCTGGGAGAATTGGGCCCATTGGTCAAGCGGGCGGCGGCGGAACTCACGGACCGCGTCGGCGGGATTGCGCCGCGAACGGGGTTTGACCTCTCAGCTCCAGCCCCGGCTGCGATCGCGCAGGCTCCAGGATCGTTCGCGCGAGCGGGCCGGACCCGCAGGATCTGACCCGCGGCCGGAACACCGCGTCCAGGATTTGGAAATCGTTTCCATCATGCTTGCTTTGTCTGAGGCAGCGCGTTATCTTACGATGGTATACCATATGCCAAACACGGATCGCCAACCGGAAGTCAGAAATCGGTCGCAGGTTCGGCTTTCCGATTTCCGATGAAAGCCGGCCAGCCGCCGCCAAATGACAATAGAGGCGAGGCAACGCACATGGACCTGCACGAATTCCAGGCCAAGGAGCTGCTGGAACGGTTCGGCGTCGATGTCCCGGCGGGACGCGTCGTCGAGTCGGCCTCCGACGCCGAGCGGGCCGCGGAGGGAATAGGCGCCCCGTCCTTTGTCGTGAAGGCGCAGATCCGGGTCGGAGACCGCGCCCTGCACGGCGGCGTGCACTTTGCCGACAGCCCCCGCGCGGCCGGCGCCCAGGCCGGAACGATGCTCGGCCGGACCATCGTCACCCCTCAGACCCCCGAGGGCGGTGCGCCGGTCAAGTGGGTGCATGTGGAAGAAGCCGTCACCGCCGCGCAGGCGCTCTATGCGGCAGCGGCGCTCGATCGAATCACGGGGCGGCCCGTCATGCTCGCCAGCGCCCGTGGCGGCGATGACATCGAGGACCGCGCCGAGCGCGACCCTGCCATCATCCACGGTGCACCGCTGGTCCTTCGCGACGGCGACGCCAACGGCGACTTCGCCGGCTTGGCCGGCCGCATCGGCCTCACGGGTGCCGCAGCGGCGTCCGCAGAGCGGCTGTTCCGGCAACTCGCCGCGGCATTCGTGGCGCTCGATGCTACGCTGGTCGAGGTGAATCCTCTCGCGCTCACCGCGGGCGGCCGGCTCATCGCCCTCGACGCCAAGCTCAGCATCGACGACAACGCGCTCTTCCGCCACGCCGACCTGCGCGCGCTGCGCGACTTCATGGCGCGCGACGAGAGCGATCCTGTGGAGCTGGAG
>DATBKR010000408.1:0-7599 GCA_036555805.1 Hyphomicrobiaceae bacterium
TCGCCCTCGGGGCCTCGGTGGACCGGTTGCCTTTGTGGATGGCCCGAGGGCGAGCGGGGAGAGGGAATCCGCGCGGCGTTCGTGGTGAGGGTGTGCCATGTCCCCGGCTGCCACGAAAATCGCGGACATCGACGCGCTGGACGCCCTGGCGGGGCGCCTGATGGGCGCGTTCGCGCGCGCAGGCTTCGAGCGCGTGGAGCCGGCCATCATCCAGCCGGCGGACCTGTTCCTCGACGTGGTCGGCGAGAGCCTGCGCGCGCGCACCTACGTGTTCACCGATCCCGACGGGGCCGAGCTGTGCCTGCGCCCCGACCTGACCGTGCCGACCTGCCGGCTGCACCTGGAGCGGCACGCAGCGGCCGGCACGCGGGCGCGCTACTGCTACGCGGGCTCCGCCTTCCGCTACCAGCCGGCGGGCGCCGGCCGTGCCCATCCGCGCGAATTCCATCAGGCCGGCATCGAGTCGTTCGCCGCGCCCGAACGGGAGCAGGACGACGCCGCGGTGCTGGCGCTGATCGTAGCGGCGCTGCGCGAGGCGGGGCTCGGGGCCGTGCGGCTGCGGCTGGGCGACCTCGGGCTGTTCGCGGCGCTCATCAACGCGCTCGATATGCCGGAGCGCTGGCGCTGGCGCCTCAGGCACCAGTTCTGGCGCCCCGAGGCGTTCCGCGCCGAGCTGGCGCGCCTGTCCTCGAACGCCGCGCGGCACCACCCCGGTGCGCCCGACGATCGCACCGATGACCGCACGGGCGACCTGATCGCCCGGCTCGATCCTGACGATCCCTCCGCCGCCGAGGCGCTCGTTGCGGAGCACTTGGACAGGATGGGCATCGAGCCGATCGGCACGCGCTCGGTGGCCGAGGTCGCCCAGCGCCTGCTGGCTGAGGCCGCCGACCGGCGCGAGCGGCCATTGTCGGCCGAGATGGCGGCGCTGATCGAGGCGTACGTGGCGGTGAGGGCGCCGGCGCGCGCCGTGGCCGACCGGCTGGCCGCGCTGGCGCGCCGCCGCGGCGTAGACCTCTCCGCGGGGATCGACGCCTTCGCTTGCCGCCTCGACCGCATCGAGGCGGCCGGCGTGAACACCGCGGATGCCGAGTTCTCCGCCGAGTTCGGGCGCAGCCTGGAGTATTACACGGGCTTCGTGTTCGAGGTGATCGCGCCGGCGCTGGGGCCGAAGAGCCCGGTGGCCGGCGGCGGGCGCTACGACAGCCTGCTGGCCCAGGTCGGCGCGCCGGCCAGCGTGCCGGCCGTGGGCGCGTCGATCCACACCGAGCGGCTGCTGGCGGGCCTGCAGGAGCCGGGGCGGGAGGCCGGCCCATGACTGGCGACATGACTGGCGGCATGACCGGGAATGCGAACGGCAGGCTGGTCCTGACGCTGCCGTCCAAGGGGCGGCTGATGGAGCGGTGCAATGCGGCCCTGGCGCACGCGGGCCTCGTCGTCACCAGGTCGTCGGGCGCCGCGCGCGGCTACAAGGCGGAGATCGAGGGTCTCCCCGGCGTGGAGGTGAACCTGGTGTCGTCCGCGGAGATCGCCCAGTTCCTCAAGACCGGCGCTGCGCACTTAGGGATCACCGGCGAGGATCTGATCCGCGAGACCATGGCGGATGCGGATGAGCGCGTGCGCTTCCTGGCGCCGCTGGGCTTCGGCCTCGCAGACGTGGTGGTGGCGGTGCCGGCGTGCTGGCTCGACGTGCGGCGCATGGCCGACCTGGAGCAGATGTCGGTGGCGTTCCGGCGCCAGCACGGCCGGCGCGTGCGCGTCGCCACCAAGTACATGAACCTGACCCGGCGCTTCTTCGCGCAGGCGGGCGTCACCGGCTATCGCATCGTGGAAAGCCTGGGCGCCACCGAGGGCACGCCCGCGGCGGGCCTCGCCGAGCTGATCGTGGACATCACCACCACCGGCGCCACCCTCAAGGCCAACGGCCTCAGGGTGCTCGACGACGGCCTGATCCTGAAGTCGCAGGCCAACCTGATGGCCTCCCGCGCGGCCCCATGGACGCCCGAGCTCGCCGCCATCGAGGCGCAGATCGCGGCGCGCTTTCGCCGATCGGCGTAGGTTGGGTCGAACCCGGCGAAGCCGGGGAGACCCAACATTGGCGCATTTGACGGCATGATGTTGGGTCTGCGCCCGGTCCTCGCCGGGCTTGACCCCATCTACACGGAGGGAAGGCCACTCGCATGATCGAAGGTTCTTGTCATTGCGGCGCGGTGCGGTGGAGCTTCGAGGGGGTGCCCGAGTCCGCCACCGCGTGCAACTGCACGGTGTGCCGCCGCTACGGGGTACTGTGGGCCTACGATTACGAGGGCGAGGGCATCAAGGTGTCGGGCCCCACGCGGGCCTATGTCCCCGGTCGCGATATCGGCTTTCACTTCTGCCCGAACTGCGGGTGCGTCGCCTATTGGCGCGGGCTCGAACCCAACGAGCAAGGACGTCGCCGCATCGCCGTCAATCTGAGGCTCGCCGAGCCAGAAGCGGTGGCCGGCGTCGTCATGGACCATTTCGACGGACTCGACAGGTTCAAGGACTTGCCGCGCGACGGCCGCCGCGTCGCTGACATGTGGTTCTAGACAGTCCGGCGCATTAAGCACGCGGGCCGGGCGGCGACGACCATGGCGGTGGCGGCGGGTTAGCATCGCCCGTCTGCAGAGGCATGGCCGCAACCGCTCATGAGCCAGACACCGCAGGTCGTTTTCCTCACCCGTGGCAGGGGTGTGCATCGCCACCAGCTCACGGCGTTCGAGTATGCGTTGCGCGATGCGGACATCGAGCAGCAGAACCTCGTCAGCGTCTCGTCGATCCTGCCGGCGGGCTGCGAGATGATTGCGCGCGAGGCCGGCGTCGCCACGCTGCAGCCGGGCGAGATCACCTACTGCGTGCTGGCGCGCGCCGAGACCAACGAGCCGGGACGGCGGATCTCGGCGAGCATCGGCCTGGCGCGGCCGGCCGATCCGCAGCTCTACGGCTACATCTCGGAGTATCATGGCTTCGGCAAGACCGAGACCGAGAGCGGCGACTACGCCGAGGACCTCGCCGCCACCATGCTGGCCTCCACGCTCGGCATCGAGTTCGATCCCGACGCGGCCTGGAACGAGCGCCGCAAGCTCTACGAGACGAGCGAGCTGATCGTCGACACGATGTCGATCACGTCGGCCGCGGAGGGCGCCCCGCAGGAGCGATGGACCTGCGTTGTCGCCGCGGCCGTGTTCAGGCTGAGCAGGCCGGGGGTGCCGTGAGCTATGGCTGCAGCAGAACCTATGGCCCAGGCTCCCTCTTCCCTACGAATGCCTGTGGCTCGTAGAGGCGGATACCCCGAAACGGGCTGAGGTCAAGAAGATCGTGGTCTCTGGTGATGATGGCTTCGGCCTCGGTCGACACAGCAAGCTCCAGGAATTGTCGTCCTTCGGGTCCCGGCAGGCACGAATCTCGACCTTGGGCTCAACGAGCACTGCCTGTTGCTGGAATAGGACCAGGAAACGACGGCGCTCTTCCTCGCCGATATACCGCTGCAGGCGTGGTCTGTAGACGACCTCCACAAGCTCCGCCAGCGTTGCCATCGAATAGGCGAGTTCGCCGCGGCGGCGAACGGCGTCGAAAGCTCTCCGTCCAAAGGAGGTTTTAAAGCACAGCGCATCGACCAAGACGTTCGTGTCGAACACGAACCGAGGCCTATTGCTCATTCAGGATGTCCTGGAGGATCTCCGGCGTAAGCCCACGCTCCTTAGCTCTTTCGGCGATCAAGTCCATGACGTCCTCGAGCGTGCGGGCGGCCTCGAGCGTGGCATCGACCTCTCGCACCTCGACGCGGACCTGCGCCTCCGGATTGGGGAACTCCTTGGCCCAGTCCGGCGGCAAGTCGCGGGCCTTGACGATCTTCTGGATGACGGTCATAGCACAAAAGGTACGCTGTGGCGGATTTTGCGGCAACCCGCGTTGATCACAAATCGAATTTTATGCCAATCGCGATGGTCACCCCAACGTCCGTACCCCGCCCGGCCGCAGCGCCGGGAACCGCTCCGGTGGGAGGCCGCGGGCGGCGAGGGCAGCAGCGAGGTCGAGGGCGGGCTGGTCCACGGCCTCGTTGGTGAGTCGGAAGGTGCCCCAGTGGTGGCCCAGCCCCTGCGCCGCCCCGCACAGCCCCAGGGCCTCAACCGCATCGGCGGGGTTCATGTGGCTGTTCGCCATGAACCAGCGCGGCTCGTAGGCGCCGATGGGGAGCAGCGCCAACGCCAGGTTTGGATGGCGCCGCCCGACCCGGGCGAAGGTGGCGCCGTCGCCGAAGCCGCTGTCGCCCACGAAGTAGAGCTTTTTTGCGCCGCCCTGCAGCACGAAGCTTGCCCACAGGGCATGGCTGCGGTCGGACAGCCCGCGCGCCGACCAGTGCTGGCTGGGCTCCGCGTGCACCGCCAGGCCGCCGCCGAGGTCGACCGTTTGGTCCCAGTCCACGGCTTGCAGGCCGTCCGCGGCGAGCCCCGGCACGGCCGCGCGCAGGATGGCGTCGTTGCCGAGCGGCGTGACGATGCGCGGGGCGAAGCGGTGCCAGAGGCGGGCGATCGTGCCCACATCCATGTGGTCGTAGTGGTTGTGGGTGACGAGCACGCAGTCGATCCTTGGCAGGTCTTCGAAGGCGATGCCCGGCGGGTTCACCCGCCTGGGGCCGGCCAGGGAGAATGGGCTCGCGCGCTCGGCCCACACCGGGTCGATCAGGACATTGCGCCCCAGGCTCTGCACCAGGAAGCTGGTGTGGCCGACGTAGGCGACGCGCACCGCGCCGCCGTCCACGGTGGCGGGCGGTCGGTCGGGCGCGAACGGGCTTGGGAAGCTGGTGGGCCAGGCGGCAGCGCGCTCGAACAGCTGCCAGCGCAGGAAATCGAGCCCGCCCCTGGGCCTGGCGCCGCCCGGATTGAAGAAGCGGGTGCCATCGAAATGGTCTGAGACCGGCCCACTGTAGTAGGCGTTGCCGCGCGCGGCGGTGGCGAACGCCCAGGCACCGGCGCCGAGGCTCGCGGCACCGGCGACGGCTTGCAGCACGCGGCGGCGGCTCGGCTTGGCAGGCAAAATGCGCACCCCCCCCGGTTGCAGCTGGCGCGTGTTGCTGGCGCGTTGCCTGCGCCGGCGCCCTGACCTAGACTCGACCGCAAGCAACGACAAGACCCGCGAGGAGGATACGATGCAGCTCAGCCCCGCGCAGCTCAAGGACTTCGACGAGCTCGGCTATCTGGTGATGCCGGAGTGCTTCTCCGAGGAGGAAGTGGCGCTGCTGCGCTCGGAGGCCGAGGCCATCTACAAGTCGGACCGCCAGGAAGTGTGGCGCGAGAAGTCGGGCGCGCCGCGCACGGCGTTCGCGGCCCACACCTACAACGAGGCGTTCGGCCTGCTGGGCCGGCACCCGCGGCTGATTGCGCCGCTGGAGCAGTTGTTTGGCGAGCCGGTCTACATGCACCAGTACAAGATCAACGCCAAGGCGCCGTTCGACGGCGAGCTGTGGCAGTGGCACCAGGACTACGGCACCTGGAAGCGCGACGACGGCATGCCGGAGGCGCGCGCCATGAACATCTCGGTGTTCCTGGACGAGGTGATGGCGGTGAACGGTCCCTTGATGTTCATCCCCAGGAGCCACAAGCGCGGCACGCTTGCGGCCGCACACGACAGGGGCACCACCAGCTATCCGCTGTGGACCCTCGACAACGCCACGGTGACGAAGCTGGTGGAGGAGGGCGGGATCGTGGCGCCGACCGGCAAGCCCGGCACCGTGCTCATGTTCCACGGCAACCTGGCGCACGCCTCGCCGCCCAACATGACGCCATACCCGCGCAAGATCGTGTACCTGACGCTGTGCGCGGTCTCGAACCACATCACCAGGTTCACCCGGCCCGAGTGGATCGCCCACCGCGACTTCACGCCGATCGAGGCGTGCGCCGACGATGCGCTGCTGCGGCTGGCGCGCCGGGCGAAGCAGGCAGCGTAGGGAAGCAGGGTTAGATCGGCTTAGCCGAGCGTCGCAACCGGTTTGCGGACACAAGCTATTTGCAGACACAACTTCGCCTGCGCGATACCTGCGCGCAGGCGAAGTTGCCGTATCGGCGATTGTCGAAGCCCCGCACTGGTCAGCGGGCTTCGACGACACGATGCCCGCTGCCCGCCCGGTCGTTCGCCCGACGGCCGGAAACCGCCCCTAGAAGCGGAAATAGATAGCAGGCCCGCGCCACCGGCGCCGCCTGCGCCAGGGATAGCCCCAGTAGTAGCCCCGATGCCAGCGGCGGCGGTAGTAACCCCGATGCCGGCGGCGGTGACGGTACCTCCGCCACCGCCTTCTGGCCTGCGCAGGTGCCGTGGTTCCCACCAGCGCAAGGCTGGAAATCCCGACGACGCCCAAAGCCGATGTGCCGATGGTGCCGATCGACGTGACCACGTAGATGCCAAGCATGGTCACGATGGCGACCGAGCGGATCACCCCGCGTCTTAGTCGGCGACCCAGCGTCAGCGTCCCGTCGACAATCCTCGGAACAAGCCCGCCACTGGATGGCACGATCATCTGCCGTCTCATTAGCAGTCTCCTCCTCTCCCTCTCGGTCCGACGCTTGCCCCGGAATGGCAACGGCACGGATGGCAGAATCCGTCTCGCCGAACTCCTCGCGATTGCCGAAAGCCAATGCCCGGCTTCATCGGCGCCGCGCGAATCCGCGCGGGAGCAAGCTCTGTATACTGCGCGTCCAGGGAAGAACTCTTGTCGGAAAACGTCAGCGCTAAATGATTAACGCGAGCCGGATCGGCAAGTTCCCAGAGTTTGCATGGATGATGCCGGCGCAGGATGAATGTTGGATGAACGGAGCTCCCAAAAATCGCCAATGGGGGTCCATACGATCTGGATTTGAATGGCACGGAGTGTTAGCCGACGCGCATGACCAGCAAGAACACGTACGTCCTCGGCATCAATGCCTACGACCATGACGTCAGTGCGTGCCTGCTTCGCAATGGCGAAATCGCCTACGCCATCGCCAAAGAGCGCATCACCCGCGAAAAGCACGACACGGGCTTTCATCAGGAGGTCGTCGACTATTGCCTGAAGGCCGAAGGTATATCGCTGGACGACATCGATCTCGTCGTTCGCAACTGCTACGTGCTGCCGTTGGACGACCTGGAGACGCGCCTCCTCTACGAGGACATCCCCGAGTTCCTGAGCCAGCAGGAGCGCAAGCAGGCGAGGGCCAACTCACTGTTCCGCTCGACGTCGAGCAGGGTAGCGACGGTCTCCCATCACCTCGCGCACGCCTACAGCGCCTTCGCCGCGTGCCCCTTCGAGGAGGGCGTGGTCATGGTCGTGGACGGCGTGGGCAACTACGCCTCCGACATTCGCGAGAACGGCCAGCTGACCGGGAACGTCAATCCGCTCGCCCGCGAGTCCGAGAGCTACTACAGGTTCCGGGGGGCCGAGCTCGAAACGCTGCGCAAGGTCTGGCTGGAGCCGGTGCGCGGGTTCCTGAGCGACGAGTTCTATTTCATGCCGGGCCTCGGCGCGCTCTACAGCCGGGTGTCGAGCTACATCTTCAGCGACTGGAACAAGTGCGGCGAGGTGATGGGCCTTGCGCCTTACGGCCG
>DATBKR010000409.1:0-8850 GCA_036555805.1 Hyphomicrobiaceae bacterium
GGCGGGCGTGTCGCTGGCGGTGCGATGGTGGGGGCCGACGGTCGGCGGCATCCTCATGGGGCTGCCGTGGTTCACCGGCCCGGTGCTGTTCATTCTGATCCAGGACCAGGGTATCGCGTTCGGCGTCGGCGCCTGTGTCGGCGTCCTGATCGGCGTAACGTGCATCGGCGCGTTCATGCTGACCTACGGCCTCACCGCCACCGTGGCGCGCTGGTCCCTGAGCCTTGCCGCCGCCGTCGCGGCCTACGGCGCCGCCGTCGTGGCCACCAGCGCACCTGCATTCGAACGGGCCATCGCCGGCATCGCGCCGCCGCTGTGGGCGGCGGCGGCAGTCGGCGCGGCAAGTCTCTGCGTGGTGCTCGTCCTGCTGCCGCCACCGCGCCGCGAGGCGCGGCCTCCAGCGCTGCCATGGTGGGACATACCGGCGCGCATGCTGGCGGCGGCGGCGCTGGTGGCAGTTCTGGTGGTGGGCGCCGACGCGCTGGGGCCGCGGCTCGCGGGCATCTTCGCCAGCTATCCCATCATTCTGACCATCACCGGCGTGTTCACGCACTACAGCGGGGGCCGCGACGCCGTCTTGCGCGTCCTGCGCGGGCTCGCCGCGTCGTTGTTCGGATTCATCGCCTTCTTCCTGGTGCTGGGCCTGGCGCTTCCCGGCGCAGGCGCGGTGGGCGCATACGCGCTCGCCACAATGACCGGGCTCGCCATCACCGCCGCCCTTGTCGCGGCGCATCGTGCCCGCCGGAGGCGCCAGGCGAAGTCGGCCCACGCCTTGCGGCACCTGTCCTGACGCTCTCCGCGGCGCGCCATCGCGGCGCTTCAAGCGTGCGTGAGAGGCCCTTCCTGCTCGAGCCGGGGCGCCCATATCGGTAAGCAAGAAGCCAACGAGACTGCCAATGATCATGAGATCCATTGCAACCGCCAAGAGGGCGCACGTGCTCCTGCCCGCCGCGCTCGCCATTGCCGGCGCGGCGGTCCTCGCCCCGGCGCCAGCCCGGGAACAGGCCGTGACCGTGCCGCAGCACGTGGCATTTGCTGCCGCCGACGACGGCCTGCCCGGCGACGGCCGTCCGCCGTCCCCGGGCCCGACCGATCCCTACGGCGCCTACTGAGCCGGCTGTCTGCGGTTGTTCGATCATGGCGCTGCTGAGGGGGTCTCGCCGTGCAGGGTGAAGTCGACGCCTGCGCGCTCGGTCTTCTCGCAGACGCGCAGGGCGACGAGGAAGCTGACCACGACGACGATGCGCCCGGCAGGTCCAATAACGCTCGACGGCGAAGGCGCAGCTCGGGAAGCGCCGCGGCGTGCACCCCGAGGCTGTCGAGCGCGTCGAGACAACCGTCCCCGCGCGTAGCGCGGTCCCGTTGCGATTTGCCCAACCCCTCAAGGCCTCGCAGCAGCGGTTAAGCCTTTCCGCCAACGCCGCGAGCCGGCAATGGATCGCCGGGTGCGGAGCAGGATGGCTCCGACCGTGTCGAAGTGCTACGTTGGTCGAGGAACGCCTTCTGCAATGGGCCTGCCGTGACCCGCGTACCGGCCAAGACAAGCCACAAGGAGAGGTAACACCCATGAAAGTGGATCGCAGATCATTCCTGAACAGCCTCGGCGTCACCGCCGGTGCCGCAGTGGCTGCAGGCGCGATGTCGGGCACCTACTTCGCCGGGCCACGCGCGCATGCGGCTGCTCCCAAGGTGAAGGGCAACGTCCCCGACAAGCCCTTCAAGACCGGCCACATCACATTCCTCACGGGACCCGCCAACCTGCTGGGCGAGCCCGGCCGCAAGGGCCACCTGCTGGCAGCCGAGGAGATCAATGCCGAGGGAGGGTTCCTCGGCAAGCGGAAGATAGAGACCATCTTCGCCGACGAGGCGGCCGGCACCGACGCCAACGTGCGCGAGCTGCGTCGCATGAAGCTGTCGGAGAACATCGATCTCTTCACCGGCGTCATCTCCAGCGGCAACACGCCGGCGCTCGGGCCGGTGGCCGAGGAACTGCAGGTGCTGACGATGTTCAACGACGGCTGCACCGACTTCCTGTTCGACAAGGCCGTGCCGAACCCCAAGTACACCTTCCGCGTCACGAACATCCAGTCGGCGGATGGCATCACGTCCGCTGTCGGCGCGGCGAAGGCTTGGCCCCAGGCCAAAAAGGTCGCTTCCATCCAGCCGGACTACAGCTACGGCCGCAACGTGCATGAGCACTTCATGCTCGCGTACCAGAAGCTCGTTCCCGGCGCCACGGCGGTCTCCGAGGCATGGCCGAAGCTTGGCACCACCGACTTCACCGCGCACATCACGAAGATCATCTCCGACCAGCCGGACGTTCTGATCTGCGGCGTATGGGGCGGCGACTACGTGGCGTTCTACAAGCAGGCGCTGCGCTACGGCCTGTTCGACAAGATGAAGGTGGCCACCACGCTGGCGTTCGGCGGGCAGCCGCACGCCATCGGCAAGGACCACCCCGAGGGGGTGCTGGCGGGCTGCCACGCCAACTACTTCTTCACGCATCCCGCCAAGGGGCGCTGGCCGATCAACGACTCGTTCGTCGAGCGCTACTACAAGCGCTGGAACGAATATCCGAGCTTCGAAGCCGACGGCGCCTACACGTCGCTCTATCTGCTCAAGGCGGCGATCGAGAAGGCCAACGGTCTGGCCGGTGGCTGGCCCGACGACGACATGATCATTGCCATGCTGGAAGGCATGGGGATCAACGCCCCGGCCGGCTACCTCTACATCCGGCCTGACAACCACCAGGGCTACAAGGATACCATCATCGGGATGACCAAGAACGATCCCAAGTACGACTTCCCGGTGTGGGACCCGGCCTCGATCGTCACCATCCCGATCCGCGACATCACCGCGCCGCCGAATTGGCCGAAGCCGGGCACAACGCACAACGAATCCACCGCCGCGGCGAACTGGCTGAAGACGACCTGGCATACGTAGGTCGGGTCAACTCGTAGGTTGGGTCGAGCGCAGCGAGATCCAACAAGCATCGTTGGGTCGCCCGCCGGCTTGCGCCGGCGGCGACCCGATCTATGGCGACGCAGGGCGATCGGATGCACCGGGGCCATGGGCTCTAAGTTCTCGCGCGGCCGGTGCCGTGGCACCGCGGCGATGGCCTTGGCCATCGCAGTCGTCCTTTCCAGCGGGCGCACCGGTGCCGGGCATTCCATCGGTCACTTCCCTTCGTACTACCCCGACGAGATCCGCATCGACGTTGTAACGCCGGAGGCCGCCGCCAGCGGCCTCGGCGATGCGACGCTGCATGCCTATATCGGGGCCGTCCCGACCTTCACCCGGCCGGTGCCCGGCGAAGTCAAATCGGCCAAATCGCTTGGCGCATTCCTGGTGCTCTCGCTCGATGCCAAATCCAGACGCTTCGCATCGGCGCAGAAGCGCTGCGCCGCCGCCCGCGGCATCGCGGCGGCGCTCGGAGACGGCAAGGCGGGCGGCTTCGTGTTCCATCCCTATCCCATCACGCCCTATCACGCCGACTACCTGCACCACCTGGACCGCATCGAGGCCGCGAAGTCTGCCGTCGGCTCCGCGCCGGTCGCGGCAGAGCGGGTCGGCGCCAAGGGCCGCCTGGCCGAAGCCGTGGTGCGGGCCCGGTTCGGTTCGGTGGCTGACGGCGCGGACGCCATCGTCGAGGCCGTGCCGGTGGAGGACGTCATGTCCGCAGCGGCCGGGCGCGTCGGCGGCTGGCCGGGGCTGCCCTGGATCAGGGAGGGCTGGTTCCACGCCTATCGGCTGCTGGCACCCGGCCTCGACGACGCGGCCCGCGGGGCGGCGCACGAGATCTACCAGCGCCTGATCCACGGCGAATTGCGCGGCGGTCTGGCGGAGCGCGTCGATCTGGAGCGGCGGCTCGTGGCCTCACTCACCGGCGGCTGCAGCCGCACGGTGGTGGGCTACGCTCCGAGGGTGGAGTTCTTCAACGAGGCCTACCCGCCGGGCGCGGAGAACGTCGCCTACGACGCGATCGACGGCCTCGGCGCCCCCGTCTTCGTTCGCACGGTCAAGCTCAAGGAGTACCCCTGGAACGGCAAGCTGCATCTTGGGGTGCCTGCCGCTTCGCAGGCGGCCTGGAACCCGGTGGCGGGCTTCACGGACGGCATGGGGCGGCTGATGTGGGCGGCCATCGGCGATCCGGCCATGATCCCGTTCCCGTTCAATGCCAGCTGGATGACCAATCGCATCCAGTTCGAGGTGAGCAAGGTGGAAGGCCGCTCCGGCGGCATCAAGGTGCCGGCCGAGGCGCTGCGGCCGGAGCCGGCCAGCGGCCGGCTCCAGCGCGTGGGCGACTGGGCGTTCGCCTCGGAGAAGGTGACCTACGAGGCGATGGCCTCGCCGTTCGACGATGGCACGGAGGAGACGGTTGCCGACGTGCTCTACCCCTATGCCTTCCTCTACCGCTGGGGAGGCGGCGACAGGGCACGGGAGCCCGCGCTGGCGCCGGCCTTCGCCGCCATCGAGGAGCGGCTGGCGGGTGTGAAGGTGGTGCGCGTGAACCGCACCACGCACACCATCGCCGAGGGCCTGGAAGTGGTGACACGGACGCCCGTGGTGGAGGTGTATCTGCGGGACGCGCCGGGCGACGAGACGCAGGTGGCCGCCCTGGCGCCGCCGTGGAGTACGGTTCCCTGGCACCTGCTGGCGCTGATGGAAGCGGCGGTGGAGCGCGGCGGCGCGGCCTTCTCCGAGACCGTGGCGCTGCGGCGGAACGTACCGTGGCTCGACCTGGTGCGCGATCCAGTGCTGCAGGCGAAGTTGCAGGACCTTGCTGCACAATTCGAGCGCGAAGGCTATCGCCCCGCCGCATTGCAGGATCTGGTGAGCGCGGAGGAGGCGCGGGAGCGCTGGCACGCGCTCAGGGAATACGCCGCGAAGAACGGCCATTTCCTCGTCGCCAACGGCCCTTACCGGCTGAAGTCCTGGGCGGTCGACGGGGTGGTGCTGGAGGCGGTGCGCGAGATGACCTATCCGCTCGGCTTCGGCACCTACGACCGTTTCGTCTACCCGCCGCGCGCCGTCATCGACGAGGCAACGCAGGCCGGCAACCGCATTGTGGTCCGCGCCAGCGCCGACATGACGCTCAAGGGCGGACGCGGCACCACTCACGTGCGAGAGCCGCTGCTGCACTCGACGGCGCGAGGGACTAATCCGCTGCTCGTGGTGTCGCGCTACCTGCTGCTCGACGCGGCGGGCAAGGTGCTCAAGGTGGACAAGATGGACTGGCAGGCGGACGGGGCCTTCACCATTGACCTGCCGCAGGATTTGCCGTCGGGCGAGTATACCGTCATTTTGGCGGTCTTCCTGGACGGCAATGCCGTGGAGCCGTCGGCCAAAGCGCTGCATATCCGCCGCATTGGCGCGTCCGGCGCGCCGGATTAGAAGGCACGGCGCTCCCGTGGCGGCATCCACGGCCAGCTCGTAAGCTCGACGTCCCCTGCCGAGGCGGAGCGAAAATGGAAATCCTGATCGTCCAAATCCTGAATTCCATTTTCCAGGCGGCCTCCCTGTTCCTGCTCGCCGCGGGGCTGAGCCTCATCTACGGCGTGATGCGCATCGTCAACCTGGCGCACGGCAACTTCTATGCCTTCGGCGCCTACGTCTCGGCCTGGGTCGTCGGGGCCGCCGTCGCTCTCGCCGCCAGCAGAGGCATCAATCTGGGCGTGGCCGGGCAGCTGCTTGTGCTGCCGCTTGGCGCTCTCGCGGTCGCGGTGTTGGGCGCGATCGTCGAGCCGACCCTGCTGCGCCCCCTGTACCGCCGGCCGGAAGAATACATCCTGCTCATCACCTTCGGGCTGCTGATGGTGCTCGAGGACGTGATCAGGCTGGTGTTCGGTGGCACGCCGCTCACCGCCGGCTCGATCGTGGACACCATGGGCAGCATCCGCATCGGTGGTCTGCTCTACCCCACCTACAATCTCGTGGTCATGGGCGTCGGCGTGCTGGCCGCAATCGGTCTGTGGCTGTTCGTCTACCGCACGCGCTTCGGCGTAATTCTGCGCGCCACCTCGCAGGACCGGCGCATGGCGGCAGCCTTGGGGCTCAACGTCGGGCGCGTGTACATCCAGGCGTTCGCCATCGGCTGCTTCCTGGCGGGGCTGGGCGGCGCCGTTGTGGTGCCGGCCCAGGCGGCGGTGCTCGGCATGGGGGTGGATGCCCTGATCCAGGCATTCGTCGTCATCGTCATCGGCGGGCTCGGCAGCCTGGAGGGCGCGCTGGTCGGCGCCTTGATCGTCAGCGCCGTGCGCACGGCCGGAGTGCAGTTCTTCGCCGAGATCGAGCTCGCGGTCCTCTACCTGATCGCGGTTGCAGTCCTGCTGTGGCGCCCGACCGGGCTGTTTGGAAGGGCTTGAGCCATGCCGACCGCGCGCACGGGTCCATCCCTCCTCTGGCTCCTGGCGGGAGGCTTGCCCGTCGTCATCGTGCTCGCGGCGCTGCCGAGCTTCATCAGCGTCTATCAGACCCAGCAGCTCACCTACGGGCTGGCCTTCGCCATCGCCGCTCTCGGTTTCAATCTGCTGCTCGGCTACACGGGCCTGCTCTCGTTCGGCCATTCGGCCTATTTCGGTGCCGGCGCCTACACGGTGGCGTTCATCGCCCGTGACCTGCACGTCCATTCCATGGAGTTGTGCATCCTCGGCAGCGCACTGAGCGCGCTCCTCGTCTCGGCCCTGTTCGGATACGCCTGCGTGCGCCATACGCGCATCTTCTTCGGCATCCTGACGCTCGCCCTCAGCCAAGTGCTCTACAGCCTGGCCCTCAAGTTCTTCTGGGTGACGGGCGGGACCGACGGCTTCCGTGTCTCGTGGAACGGCCTCACCCTGCTCGGCGGCCTGATCGACTTCAAGGGGTCTGGCGCGTACCAGCGGTTCATATTCTCTTACTATTACTACGTGTTGGGCCTGTTCGTTCTGGCGGTGCTGACCATGTGGGTGATCGTGCACTCGCCCTTCGGCAAGGCGCTGCAGGCCATCCGCGACAACGAGACTCGGGCTGGCTTCGTCGGCATCCGGGTGCGGCGCTATCGCTGGATCGCCTTCATAATCTCGGGCCTGTTCACGGGCGTCGCCGGCGCGCTGTGGGTGCCGCTCAACGGCCTCACCACGCCCGAAATCCTCTACTGGCCGTTCTCGGGCGAGATCGTGTTCATGACCGTGCTGGGCGGCTTCCGAACATTCATAGGGTCGATGGTTGGAGCGCTATCGTTCAATTACCTCAAGGTCTACGCGGTCGCGAGCTCACAATACTGGCAGCTGGTGTTGGGCAGCGTGCTCGTGGCGATCGTGCTGGTTCTACCAAGCGGCATAGTCGGATCATTTAGCCAGCCCCCGTCGTGGGTGAGCAGAGCTGCCGCGAGCAGGGGCCTGTTCGCGCGCGCCTCCTTGGCACTCTTGCTACTGCTCTACCTGTTCATCGGCACTTCCGAGTTCGCTCAGTCAATCGGTCTTTCGGGGGACACGGCCGGGATTGTCGGCACCTTGGCCTTAATGGCCGCCATTCTGTCTAACTTCCTGCTCCTCGTGCTGATCTATCACCGAGGGATCGCTATTGGCCACGTGTGGCTCGTGGCCCTAGCGTTGTTGCCCGCGCTGACCTTCCTTATCTCCAGGGTTCTCGGCTCTGCCGCACTCTTCACCTTTGCGGCCATCGGCGCTTCGCTCTTCCTCATCCCGATTGTGTTGGGTGCATCGCTCCCATCACGCAAACTCGCAGAGCATGGGGCATAGGATGGCGCTCCTCCAGACCATCGACCTCAAGCGCTACTTCGGCGACACGCGCGCCGTGGACAACGTGAGCCTGAGCGTCAATGAGGGCGAGTTCGTTTCGCTGGTGGGCCCCAACGGCGCCGGGAAGACCTCGCTCATCAACGTCATCACCGCGCATCTCAAGGCCGGCTCGGGCAAGATCCTGTTCCAGGGGCGGGACATCACGAATCTGTCCGTCACGGAGCGCGTCAGGCTTGGGATTGGCCGCAGCTTCCAGCTCGTCAACGTGTTCGACGACCTCTCCACCTTCGACAACGTGGCGCTCGCCGTCTTCTCGCGCGAGGGCAAGACCGCGCACATCGGTGCGCTCGCGCACCGCGACCACGCCGTGATCGCCGAGGCCGAAGACACCCTGGGCCAGTTCGGGCTGGCGGGGAAGCGCGCCGAGAGCGCCCGCGACCTTTCCCAGGGCGAGCGCAAGCTGCTCGACGTGGCGCTGGCCTACGCGCTGAAGCCGAAGCTCCTGTTCCTCGACGAGCCGACGAGCGGCGTCTCCACGCGCAACAAGGCACAGATCATGGACACCATCGCCTCCGTGGTGCGCGGCCGCGGCATCACCGCGGTGATCGTCGAGCACGACATGGACGTGGTGTTCAAGTACTCCGACCGTATCGTGGTCATGGCCCAGGGCGCCGTCATGGCCCAGGGCACACCCGACGAGATCCGCAGCAACGAGCAGGTCGCCATGACGCTCTTGGGCACGTCGGGCCCCGCGGCGTTCGACCAGCATTCGTTGTCGCAGAGCGGGCCGCAGAAGGGGTAAGGCACGTGCTCGAGCTCAAGTCGATCGACACCTACCGCGGCCCGGCGCACATCCTGCATGGGGTCTCGCTCGAGGTCGGCGCGCAGGAGGTGGTCTGCCTGGTGGGGAGAAACGGCGCCGGCAAGACCACCACCATCGAGAGCATCATGGGCTTCCTGCCGGTGCGCACAGGCGACATCGTCTTCAACGGCGAGAGCATCGCCAGGCTGCCGCCGCACCAGCGGGCAAGGCGCGGCATCGGCTTCTCGCCCGAGGACTGCGGCGTGTTCCCGGAGCTGTCTGTGGACGAGAACCTGATGGTCGGGCGCT
>DATBKR010000410.1:0-2209 GCA_036555805.1 Hyphomicrobiaceae bacterium
ACGAGCTCGGCAACGCCCGAGCCGCGGGCGACGGCATCGTGCCGGCCCACCTGGAGGAGAAGGCCTACCTCGCCAAGTCGAACTGCCCCGAGTTCGCGGTCGAGATCGTCGAGGAGGGCGAGCCATGACCGGCCGCCCCCCCGTCAAGGACTGGGCCACCGACTTCGATCATCTCGATCCGCGCTGGGTCAACGATCCGTTCCCGATCTGGGACGAACTGCGCAGGCAGTGCCCGATCGCGCACACCGAACGCTTCATGGGCGTCTACTTCCCGTCCCGCTACGAGGACGTGCGCGCCGTCGCCTCCGACACGGAGAACTTCTCCTCGCGCCGCATCATCGTGCGCGAGACGCCGCCGCCGCGCATTCCGGCGCCGCCGATCACCTCCGATCCGCCCGAGCACCGGCCGGCGCGCCTGGTGCTGCTGCCGCCGTTCACGCCGGACGCCATCAAGAAGCTGGAGCCCAGGGCCCGCGCCCTGTGCAACGAGCTGATCGACAAGTTCATCGGCCGCAGCGGCTGCGATGCGGCGGTGGAGTACGCGCAGGAGATCCCTGCGCGCCTGATCGCCCACATGATGGATCTGCCGGAGAGCGACGGCGATCTCTACCGCAAGTGGATTCACGAGATCCTGGAAGTCGGCATCACCGACCAGGGCGTGCTGCTGCAGGCCGTCGGCGACATGACCCGCTACTTCGCCGCCGCGGTGCAGCAGCGGACGGAGAAGCCGGGCGACGACCTGATCAGCTATCTCCTGCAGGCCAGGTTCAACGGCGAGCCGATGACGCCCGACAATGTGCTCGGCACTCTGCGCCTGCTGCTGATCGCCGGCATCGACACCACCTGGAGCGGCATCGGCTCCTGTGTCTGGCACCTCGCCAGAACGCCGCAGGACCGGCGGCGGCTGGTGGCCGAGCCCGCGCTGATGCCGACCGCCGTCGAGGAACTGCTGCGCGCCTACGCGCCCGTCACCATGGCGCGCGAGGTCGTCAAGGAGACCAGCATCAACGGCTGCACGTTCAAGCCGGGGCAGATGGTGCTGCTCTCCTTCCCTGCCGCCTGCCGCGATCCGGAGGTGTTTCCCGACGCCGAAAAGGTCGTCATCGACCGCAAGGAGAACCGCCACGCCGCCTTCGGCCTCGGCATCCACCGCTGCGTCGGGTCCAACCTGGCGCGCATGGAGCTGACGGTCGCCGTCGAGGAGCTGCTTAAGCGCATCCCCGAGTTCAACCTGAACGGGGAGGTGACCTGGTCGGAAGGCACGGTGCGCGGGCCCCGCAAGCTGCCTCTGCGCTTCCACTGAGCGGTGCGCGGGATCGGGAAGGAGGCCGAAGGTGAGCACGCGACCGCCGGTGACCGACTGGGCCGCCGACTGGGACCATCTCGACCCGCGGTGGGTGGACGACCCCTATCCGATCTGGGAGGAGCTGAGGCAGACCTGCCCGATCGCGCACACGGACCGCTTCGGCGGCGTCTACCTCCCCACGCGCTACCAGGATATCCGCGCCATCGCCTACGACACGGAGCATTTCTCCTCGCGCAAGGTGGCGGTGCGCGAGGTGCACCCGCCCAACGACCGCGGGGCGCCGCCCATCACGTCGGACCCGCCGCGTCACCGCCTGGCGCGCATGGTGCTGCTGCCGCCGTTCACGCCCGACGCGGTGGACGCGCTGCGACCGCGCGCGCGGTCGATCTGCAACGCGCTGATCGACGCCTTCATCGACAAGGGCGGCTGCGACGCCGCCGTGGAGTATGCCCAGCACATCCCGGTGAAGGTGATGGCCCACCTGTTGGGCGTGCCTGAGAGCGACGGCGACCTGTTCCGGGTCTGGATCAACGCCACCTTGCAGGAGGGTGCGACCAACCAGCCGGCGCTGCTGCGGGCGCTGGAGGAGATGACGGAGTATTTCCGGGTGCCGATGCTGGAGCGCCGCAAGAGCCCCGGCGCCGACCTCATCAGCTATCTGGTGCAACAGAAATACCCCGACGGACGCCATCTCAGCGACAACCATGTGCTTGGCTCGGTGCGCCTGCTGCTGGTGGCGGGCGTGGATACCACCTGGAGCGCCATAGGGGCGTTCATCTGGCACCTCGCTCAGGCTGCGGAGGACCGGCGGCGCCTGGTCGCCGAGCCGGAGCTGATGCCAACCGCTATCGAGGAATTGCTGCGTGCCTATGCGCCCGTCACCATGGCGCGCGAGGTGGTGGC
>DATBKR010000411.1:0-1907 GCA_036555805.1 Hyphomicrobiaceae bacterium
CTGCCGGCCGCCTACGTCATCGACCGGCTGGGCAACGTGAAGCTGGCGGTGCTGGAGGAGCAGCGCATCCCCTACGTGCCGCCGCCGGAAGAGCTGATCCGCGCCGCCGACAAGGGGCAGGTGCCCCTGCTCATGCCCACCAAGTCGGAAGGGCTCGACGACGCCAACATTCCCTACCAGCAGCTGCCGGCCTACCTGGAGCGCGACGCCCAGCGCGCGCGTGTGGCGGCCCTCGTCAAGCTGCGCAACTATCCGGGGTCCTACCTCTACGTCGCCCGCGGCGTCGATCCCGCGGTGGTGCGCAACCTGCGGCAGCTGCAGGAATCCGTGGAGGCCTACGAACTGCTCAAGGGCGCGCGCAGCGGCCAGGTGCTGGCGCACGCGCTCATGTACTTCATGATTTCGCTCACCGCGCTGTTCGCGGCCATCTGGGTCGGCCTGTGGTTCGCCGGCCTGTTCGTGGCGCCGATCCGGCGGCTGATCAGCGCCGCCCAGGAGGTGGCGCGCGGCAACCTCAAGGTGGAGCTGCCGATCCGCCGCGGCGAGGGCGACCTGCGCCGCCTGTCGGCCAACTTCAACGCCATGACCAAGGAGCTGGAGAGCCAGCGATCCGCGCTCGTCACCACCAACCGCCAGCTCTCGGAGCGGCGCCGCTTCATGGAGGCGGTGCTGTCCGGCGTCTCGGCCGGCGTCATCGGTCTCGACCGCCACGGCTGCATCACGCTGGTCAGCCGCTCGGCCGAGAAGCTGCTCGCGCGCGACGGCGCCGACCTCACCGGCCGCCCGCTTGCCGACGTCGTCCCCGAGTTCGCCGCCCTCGTGCAGCATGCCGCCGACCCCGGCAGGAGCCGCCGCCAGCAGCAGGTGGCGATGCTCATCAACGGCGAGGAGCGCAGCTTCTCCGTGCGCGTCACCGAGCAGGCCCCGAGCGAGGAGGACCACGGCTCTGTCGTCACCTTCGACGACATCACCGAGCTGGTCTCGGCCCAGCGCACCTCGGCCTGGGCCGACGTGGCGCGGCGCATCGCCCACGAGATCAAGAACCCGCTCACGCCCATACAACTCTCCGCCGAGCGCCTGCGCCGCAAGTATGCCTCGGCCATCGCCGAGGATCGCGAGACCTTCGACCGCTGCACCGAGACCATCATCCGCCAAGTGGGCGACGTGACGCGCATGGTGGACGAGTTCTCCGCGTTCGCCCGCTCGCCCAAGCCGCAGATGGAGGACAACGACATCCGCGAGGTGGTGAAGGCGGCGGTGATCGACCGCCAGATGGCGAGCCAGGACATCGCCTTCGATACAAGAGTGGGCAGGGAGCCCATCATCGTCACCTGCGACCGCCGCCTCATCTCCCAGGCCGTCATCAACCTGGTGAAGAACGCGCAGGAGGCGATCCAGCAGTACGCGGAGAAGAAGGACAAGGAGCCGGGCTGGGCGGGGCGCATCGAGACCAATGTGCGCCGCAACGGCAGCCGCGTGGACATCGAGGTGATCGACAACGGCCCGGGCCTGCCCAAGCAGAACCGCATCCGCCTCACCGAGCCCTACGTCACCACCAAGGGTGCCAAGGGCACCGGCCTCGGCCTCGCCATCGTGCAGAAGAGCGTGGAGCAGCACGCCGGCGTGCTGTCCCTCGAGGATGCGCCGCCGGCGCCCGGCCGCACCCACGGCGCGCTGATCCGCATCAGCCTGCCGGCCCATCCCGCCGACGCGGCGGCGCTGCCGCGTCCCGCGCCCGCCGCCGTCGCCGGCAGCTGAAAGTCGCCCACAGAGTTCGTGATCGTGCCAAGGAGCGAGCGATGCCCTCTGACATCCTGATCGTCGATGACGAGGCGGACATCCGCGAGATGGTGGCGGGTTTCCTCCAAGACGACGGCCATCGCACGCGCACGGCCCGCGATTCCGAC
>DATBKR010000412.1:0-8926 GCA_036555805.1 Hyphomicrobiaceae bacterium
CAGGGCCAGGAAGCCCGTCGTCTACATCGACGGGGAGGCCGGAACGACGGGCCTTGAAATCCGCCGCCGGCTCGACACCGTCGCCGGCATCGAGGTGGCCAGCATCGCGCCCGACAGGCGCAAGGACGCCGCCGCGCGGCGCGCGATGATGCGCGAGGCGGACCTGGTGGTGCTGTGCCTGCCGGATGCGGCGGCGGTCGAGGCCGCGGCCTGGCTGGCTACACTGGCGGACACCGGCCCGAAGGTCATCGACGCCAGCACGGCCCACCGCGTGGCGGGAGGCTGGGTCTACGGCTTTCCCGAGCTGGCGCCGGACCAGGCGGGCGCCATCCGGGCGGCGCGGCGTGTGGCCAACCCCGGCTGCTACCCGACGGGCGCCATCGCGCTCATCCGCCCGCTGGTGGACGCCGGGCTGATCCCGGCGGACTATCCCATCACGGTCAACGCGGTGAGCGGCTACAGCGGCGGCGGGCGCAGCATGATCGAGGCCAGCGAGGCGGGACAGGCGCCCGCGTTCGAGCTCTATGGCCTCGGCCTGCAGCACAAGCACCTGCCCGAGCTGCAGGCCTACAGCAGGCTCGCCGTGCGGCCGATTTTCGTGCCGTCGGTGGGCAATTTCCGGCAGGGCATGCTGGTCAGCGTGCCGCTGCATCTCGACGCGCTGCCCGGCAGGCCCGGCGCGCGCGACCTGGAGGCGACCCTGGCCGAGCGCTACGCCGGCGCACGGCTTGTTAAGGTGATGTCGGCCGACACGGCCGGCGGCGGGCGCCTCGACGCCCTGGCGCTCAACGGCACGGACAAGATGGAACTGCGCGTGTTCGCCAGCGAGCGCCACCGGCAGGCCGTGCTGGTCGCCCGCCTCGATAACCTCGGCAAGGGCGCCTCCGGCGCGGCCGCTCAGAACATCGGACTGATGCTATCTCTTTGAGACCCGGCGCCAGAGATAGGGTATTCTGGATGCCAAGGAGCACATCCCATGACCTCATCCACGATCCGGCAATTCACGGCGATTATTGAACGCGAGGACGATGGATACGTGGCGCTTTGCCCAGAGCTGGACATAGCGAGCCAGGGCAACACCATCGAAGAGGCGCGGGCAAACCTGCAGGAAGCACTGGAGCTGTTTCTGGAGACCGCTTCGCCCGAGGAGATCAGGGAGCGCCTGCGTGAAGAGGTCTACGTCACGCGGGTCGAGGTTGCGCTTGCGTAAGCTGAGGGTCCTGTCCGGGCGCGAAGCTTGCGAAATCCTGTCCGGGCGCGAAGCTTGCGAAATCCTGTCCCGACACGACTTTGCAGAGGTTCGCCGTCGGGGCAGCCATATTATCATGCAAAAGAAGCTCGCTAACGGCACGATTACAGTCCCGGTGCCCGATCACGGCACGCTGCGCACTGGCACTCTCCGTGCCATCATCCGCCAGAGCGGCGTCGCGCGCACAGAGTTTGAAACGTGAGCGCAGCGAAAGGCTCGCCCACACGAGGGCGCGGCGCACGCCGTTTCACGGTAAGCTCGCGCGCATGAGCCGGTACGACTTCAACGTCCAGCGCCTCTACGTCGAGGCCGATCTGGCGGAGCGCCGGACGGTGCCGTGCACGCCCGCGCAGGCCAACTACTTGCGCAACGTGCTGCGGCTCAGACCCGGCGACGCCATCCTTGCGTTCAACGGCCGCGACGGGGAATGGCGCGCCGAGGTGGCCGACGCTGGCCGGCGCGGCACGACCCTCATCGTGCGCGCCCAGACGCGGGCGCAGGAGGGCGGGCCCGACATCGACTACCTGTTCGCGCCGCTCAAGCGCGCCCGCCTCGACTACATGGTCGAAAAGGCCACCGAGATGGGTGTGGCGCGGCTGCGCCCGGTGCTGACCCGCCATACCGCCGTGGACCGGGTCAATCTCGAGCGCATGCGCGCGCACACCATCGAGGCCGCCGAGCAATGCGGCGTCCTGCGCCTGCCCGAGATCCGCGCCTGCGAGAAGCTCGAGCGCGTGATCGCCGGGTGGGACACCTCCCGGCCGCTCGTGTTCTGCGATGAGGACAGCGCCGAGCACTGCCCGTTCACCGCGCTGGCGATGATCGAGCCCGGGCCGGTCGGCGTTCTGGTGGGCCCGGAGGGCGGCTTCGACCCGGCGGAGCGTGAACTTCTCTCATCCCGGTCGTTCGTCACGCGCATCTCACTGGGACCACGCGTCCTGCGGGCCGACACCGCGGCAGTTGCCGCGCTTGCGCTTGTCAACGCCGTGCTTGGGGACTGGCGCTAGCTGTTGTGGCGCAAGGCGGGTCGCCACACAACCCTGCGGCGACGAAGCTTGTGTGCGGTGCAGCTTTTCCACTAACAAGGTTGCGCGAAGCCCCCAGGAGCAGGACAAGCAACCCCGATGTCCACCCGCCAGGACACAGTGCCGAGCCAGCCGGTGGACTCGCGCGACGACCTCGTCGCCTGGATCGCGGCGGGCTCAAAGCCGCGGCAGAACTGGCGCATCGGCACCGAGCACGAGAAGTTCCTGTTCCATACGGATACCCTGAGCCCGGTGCCCTACGAGGGCGAGCGCGGCGTGCGCGCTCTCATGCAGAGCCTGATCGACCGGTTCGGCTGGCTGCCGATCATGGAGGGGGACACCATCGTCGCGCTGAAGCGCCCGGAGGGCGAAGCGGGCGGCACCGTCTCGCTGGAGCCCGGCGGCCAGTTCGAGCTGTCGGGCGACCCGCTCCAGAGCATACACCAGGTGGCGGCCGAGACGCAGGCGCACCTCGACCAGTGCCGGCAGGTCGGGCCGCCGCTGGGCATCGGCTTCCTGGGCGTCGGCTTCGCGCCGCACTGGACGCTGGCGCAGATACCGCGCATGCCCAAGCAGCGCTACCAGGTGATGACCAACTACATGCCCAGGGTCGGCACGCGCGGCCTCGATATGATGTACCGCACCTGCACGATCCAGGTGAACCTCGACTTCGGCGACGAGGCCGACATGGTGCAGAAGTTCCGCGTGTCGCTGGCGCTGCAGCCCGTCGCCACCGCCATCTTCGCGTGCTCGCCCTTCAGCGAGGGCAGGCCCAACGGTTTCCTCTCCGTGCGCAGCGAGATCTGGCGCGATACCGACCGCGCCCGCACCGGCATGCTGCCATTCGTGTTCGAGCCCGGCATGGGCTTCGAGCGCTACGCCGACTATGCGCTCGACGTGCCCATGTACTTCGTTTACCGCGACGGCCGCTATATCGACACGGCCGGCGCCTCGTTCCGCGATTTCCTCGCAGGCAAGCTGGCGCAGCTGCCGGGCGAGCGGCCGATGCTCGACGACTGGTCGGACCATCTGACCACGCTGTTCCCGGAGGTGCGCATGAAGCGCTTCCTGGAGATGCGCGGCGCCGACGGCGGGCGCTGGCGCCGCATCTGCGCGGTGCCGGCGTTCTGGGCAGGGCTGCTCTACGACCGCACGGCGCTCGACGCTGCCTGGGACCTGGTGCGCGACTGGAGCGCCGAGGAGAGGCAGGCGATGCGCGACGCCGTGCCGCGCACGGGCCTCGGCACTCCGTTCCGCGGCAGCACCGTGCTCAAGGTGGCGCGCGCGGCATGCGCCATTGCGCGCGACGGACTGGCGCGCCGCGGGCTGCGCGACCCGCGCGGCAACGACGAGACCCGCTTCCTTGACCCGGTGGAGGCGATCCTCCGCGAGGGCACCAGCCCGGCCCTGGAGATGCTGGCGCGCTACGAGGGCCCCTGGGGCCGCAGCACCGCCCCTCTCTTCACGGACTACGCGTTCTGAATCGGTGTTGAGACGGTGTCAGACCCTCCGGGTCTGACACCGTAGCTCCGACGGTCTGTGGCTTGGCGCCTGCGATAGAGGCCATGGTGTCGGTGCAATGCGCTTCGCGTATTGCACCCTACGCGCCCACGCAGGTGATGCCACGGTGTCGACACCCCCTCACTCGCCGAAATACTTGAGGGCGATGGCGATGCCCTCGTCGTACATCTTCTGGAAATCGGTCGACGACGGCTCGCCGCGCTTGGTGCTGCGGTGGTAGAACTGGATCACGTTGGCGATGGGTGTGGCGGGGCGGCGGCTGTCGAGCGGGTCGATGCGGGTGGTCGATCCCAGATCGATGAGGCCGTCGAGGTCGTAGTCGCCGACGTAGTGGAAGAGCGCTCCGATGTAGACGCCGCGCGCCGGCTCGTTGCGAATCCGGAGTATCTCGGCACGGGCGCCTTCCGGCGGAATGTGCTCGTAGCACCAGCGGCGTTCCTCGATCTCAATGCAACCGGTGGTGGCGCCGAGGCGCTCCAGCCACACCCGCTCGGTCTTGGCCCGGTTCCTGGAAAGGTTCTCAGGAAACGGCATTTTCACGGATGTCACGAGATTGATGACCTTGCGCACGTCCTCGCGCTCGGCAGCCTGGGCTGACGCGAGCACGGCGCCCACGAACAGGCCGGCGATCACGGCGCGCCTGGATTTCTCAAGCATGGCAATGCCTTTCCGAATGGAACCTCGATGGATCTTGCCCTTCGGGGCTCCGCACCACGGCGGAGCCCATGGTTAAAAGCGCGCAACCACGGCCAAGGTTCCGCTTGAGGCTGCCATCCCGATGCAGCCCGCGTAGGGCGCAATAAGCCGAAGGCGCATTGCGCCGCTGCACGTGCCTGAAGGTGCGCAACTGCCGTTGCGCGGGTTTTCGGCGCAATACGGGCTGACGCCCTATTGCGCCCTACGCCCGTGCGGCCTACTCGCCCAGATGCCTGAGCGCGATCTGGATGCCCTCGTCGAACAGCTTCTGGAAGTCGGCGCGGAACTGGTCGCCGCGGCCGGTGCCGCGGTGGAAGAACTGCACGACCGTTCCGACTGGCGCGTGTGGCTGGCCGTCGATCTTGGTCGTACTGCCCAGGTCCGCCTGCCCGTCGAGGTCGAAATCGACAGCATATTGAAAGGCTTGTCCCGGAACGATGCCCGCCACCGGTTCGCTGCGCACGCGCAGCATTTCGGCGCGCGCGCCCGTGGCCGCGATGTGCTCGTAGCACCACTTCTGCTTGTCATCGAGGCGCAGGCAGGCGGCCGTCGCGCCGTTGATGTCGAGGGTCACCCACTCCGTGCGCGACAGGTTGTTGCGCAGCTTCTCCGGAAACGGCATTTTCACGGCCGATATCAGGTTGATGACGGCGCGCACCTGCTCGCGTTCGGCGGCACCTGCGGGAGCCGTCACAAACACGCCGAGGAGGGCGCCGGCCGACGCAAGAGCGATAATGTTCCGGGGCATGAGAGTGTCCTTTCATCGATGAATCGCAGCCTTGACGGCACGGTTAACGCCATGGCCCAGCTTTAGTTCGATCGCCTCTCGCGGGGGAGGACATAGCGTGCCAATCGGGCGTCAGCTCCGACCGCACCGATGCCCGCATGCCAGTTGTGGCCGGAGCGGATCGCTCGCGCGGATCGGCGCGATACCGGCTGCGTCCCGTTGCGTCGCGCGTCGCCGCACCGGGCGGTCACGACGAGCGGGCCTGCCGGCGTTCCCAGGCGAGGGCGGTCTCGACCATGTCGGCGAGGCCATAGCGGGGCCGCCAGGCGACGCGCGCGAAGAGCTGGCTGGGGTCGGCCACCAGCTCCGGCGGGTCTCCGGCGCGGCGGCCCTGGTAGGCGAGGCGCAACGGTTGCCCGGCCGCCGCTTCCACTGCCCTGATCACCTCGCGAACGGAGTAGCCGCGGCCGTTGCCGCAGTTGAAGGTGGCGCTCTTTCCGCCCTTGCGCAGGAGGTCGTAGGCCGCCACGTGCGCATCGGCCAGGTCGCTGACGTGGATGAAGTCGCGCACGCAGGTCCCGTCGCGTGTCGGATAGTCCGTACCGAACACGTTCATGCCATCGCGCCGGCCGGTGGCGGCTTGGCAGGCCACCTTGATGAGGTGCGTGGCCTGCGGCGTGCTCTGGCCGGTGCGTCCCTTGGGGTCGGCGCCAGCCACATTGAAGTAGCGCAGCACCGCCCTCGCCAGCCCGTGCGCGGCGCCGAGGTCGGCCAGCTGGCGTTCGAAGAAGAGCTTCGACCAGCCATAGGGGCTGATCGGCCGCAGCGGCGCGGTCTCGGGGATGGGCACGCGCTCCGGCGCGCCGTAGACGGCCGCAGTCGAGGAGAACACGATGCGCCCGACGCCGGCGGCGATCAGGGCATCGGCCAGCTCCAGGCCTCGGCTCGTGTTGTTGCGGTAATACTTGATGGGATGGGCGACGGATTCCGGCACCACGATGGAGCCTGCGAAGTGCAGGGCGCCCTCGACGCGGTGCTCGCGCACGATGCGGGTCACCAGGTCGCGGTCGGAGATGCAACCCTGGTAGAAGGCGGCCTGCCGCGGCAGGTTGGCGCTCACGCCGGCCGAGAGGTCGTCGAGCACCACGACCTCGGCGCCGGCATCGAGGAAGGCGCAGACGGCGTGGCTGCCGATGTAACCGGCTCCGCCGGTGATCAACACGGCACCCATGGCGTGTGTTTTCCCCAGGCAGTCCCGAGTGCACCAATCCGCAGCCAGGCGTGCCCCCACGTCCCGAGGAATCATCACTACACCATCGCGGGCGGCGCCGCACGCGGGGCGGAAGCGGCTGTTAACAACGTGCGGCTTTCTCGATGCGACCTCGATGGCGGCGGGAACTTCGCTGCGGCCTTGCGGTTTGAGCGGGTAGGATCCCCTGGGAGCGGAGGTGCACGATGGCGCGCTGCGATGTTTGCGGTAACGACTACGACAAGGTCCTGCACGTGACGCAGGGGAGCCGGTCGATGACCTTCGACAGCTTCGAGTGCGCCATCCAGGCCATGGCCCCGCACTGCGCCCACTGCGACTGCCGGGTCATCGGCCACGGCATCGAGGCGCACGGCAAGATCTACTGCTGCGCCCACTGCGCCAAGCAGTCGGGGGTCAAGGGCGTCAAAGACCGCGCGGCGTGAGGCTCAGGGCGCGGGGAATGGGGTAGCCGCGAGGCCAGTCCTGCTCGCAGTTTTCCCGATCGCCACTCCCATTCCCCACTCCCCATTCCCCACTCCCCGCAGGGGGCGATCTCCTGTATTCAGGAGCGGTTCATATGCGCCGGTGCAGCGAAGCCCCTTCGAGGGCGGTAGCGGCACGCCTCCATGCGGGGCACCGCGGCGCAGGCCAGGGGTGAACGCTTCCATGCGACGTGGGGTCCTTCCGACTGTTGCCGGCGCTCTCGTCGCCGTGGTCGGGATGCTCGTGGCCCCGCCGGCGCGGTCGCAGGAGAGCTGCCGCACCCGCTGCTGGGATGCCTATGGGGCCTGCTACAAGTCCACCAGCAACCGGCAGCGCTGCCAGGCGCAGCTGTTTCGCTGCTTGAGCAACTGCATCCGCGCCAAGCGCTCGCCGGCTAGCGAGGTGCCGGCGCCAACCCGCTCGTCCGCCATGGAATTCTGGCACTTGCAGGGGGTGCGGCGGCAGCTGCTGCGCCGGACCTCTTGCGCCCGGCTCCCGGCCGGCCTGCGGCGCCAGCTGCGGCTCGGCGCCCGGCGCCTGTAGGCGGGGCTTCACCCGGCCTCACGCCGGGCCCAGGAACCGCGCGACCAGGACCTGCGTGTCGCCCCAGGTCCGCTGCTCCAGGGGCGCGAATCCCGGTGGCAGGGTCACGCCGGCGCGCCGGCTCTCCTCCACCACGGCCACCGCCCCCGGAGCCAGCCAGCCGCCCGCAGCCGCGCAGCCCAGCGCCCTCGGCCCCAGGCCCTGCTCGTAGGGCGGGTCGATGAAGGCCAGCCCGAAGCCGCCCCGGTGCCCGGCGGGGCCCAGATCGGTGGCATTGCGCCGGAACACCTTGGTGACGCCCGTCAGCCCCAGCGCCTCGATGTTGCGGCGGATCAGGCCGCGCGCCGCCGCATCCTCCTCCACGAACAGGCAGAACGACGCGCCCCGCGAGAGCGCTTCCAGCCCCAACGCGCCGGTGCCGGCGAACAGGTCGAGGACGCGCACGCCGGACATTGCGAACCCGTCGATGCCGTGCCCCAGGATGTTGAACATGGCTTCGCGCACCCGGTCGGAGGTGGGCCTGGTGCGCGCGCCGCCCGGCGCGGCAAGCGTCCGCCCCCCGAACCGGCCCGCGACGATGCGCATGTTCACCCCTTCATCGGCGGCTGCCCGCCCTTTCGCCGCCCCTTTCCCGACCTGTCCGTATCGTCCTGCGACCGGTCGGCGGGCGTGCCTGCGCCCGTTCGCCCATCCGCCGCATCGTCCTCCGCGACGAGACCGAGCTCGGTCGCAACGCGCCGGCCAAGCTGATCGACCAGCACGCGGCGTTTGACCGGCTCGACTCCGCCCGCTTCCAGGTCGCGCAACTGGAACGGTCCGAACGAGACGCGGATCAGCCGGTTAACCTTGAGCCCCAGGTGGTCCAGGACGGTGCGCACCTCGCGGTTCTTGCCCTCGCGCAGCCCGATCGACAGCCACACGTTGCTGCCCTGCACCTTGTCGAGCGTGGCCTCGACCGGGCCGTAGCGCACCCCGCCCGCCTCCACGCCGGCCTTGAGCCCGTCCAGCGCCTCCTGTGTCACGCTGCCATGCGCGCGCACCCGGTAGCGCCGGAGCCAGCCGGTGGCGGGCAGCTCCAGGTGGCGCGCCAGGGCGCCGTCGTTGGTGAGGAGCAGCAAGCCTTCCGTGTTCACATCGAGCCGGCCCACCGACACCACCCGCGGCAGATGCTCCGGCAACGCATCGAACACCGTGGGCCGGCCCTGCGGATCGGCGTGGGTGGTGACGAGCCCCCTGGGCTTGTGATAGCGCCACAGCCGCGGCGGCTCCGGACTGGGGAGCTCCTTGCCGTCCACCAGGATGCGGTCGCTTGGGGCCACATCGCGCGCCGGGCTCGCCAGCACCTCCCCGTTGACGCTCACGCGCCCTTGCGCGATCCACCGCTCCGCCTCCCGCCGCGAGCACAACCCCGCCCGCGCCAGCGCCCTCGCGAT
>DATBKR010000413.1:0-9958 GCA_036555805.1 Hyphomicrobiaceae bacterium
TGGCGCATCAAGGAGTCGAGCCCGCTGCTCTACGAGATCTGCCGCGCCAACCCCTTCACCTACGCCGTGGAGCTGATCCGCTTTGCGCTCTACGCCCAGGTCGAGCCCGTCTCGCTGGCCGTCGTGCTGGGCTTCACGGCCGTGTTCCTGGCGGCGGCGATCTTTGCCTACAATCCCTCGAAAGGCCTGCTCGCCCGGCGCGGCGAGCCCGGCGGCGGAGGACGGTGACATGGCCCACTCAATCGTGGTGGCGGTCAGGACAGTTCTGCACCGGATTTGCGGGCCTGCAGCGGGCGAAGTCACTCTCTTACAACAGCCGCGACCGGATTCCCCTCCCCCTTGTGGGGAGGGGTTAGGGGTGGGGGGAACCCCAGCCCTCGACGTTCTGCAATCCCCCCACCCTGTCCCTCCCCACAAGGGGGAGGGAACGATGGGGCTCGCGCCCCGCTCAATTCTGATGGCCGGCTTCCTAGCCGCGATGCTCCTGAACCTGCTCGCGGCGGGAGCAGCGGCCGCGGCCGAGCCCAAAGTGGCCGACCCCAACGCGGATTGGCCGTGCATCCAGCACAAGGTGGCGAAGCTGACCTCGGCGCAGATGTGGGACGGGCCGCCGGTGGACGACTTGGAGCAGTGGCACGAGAACGAGGAGATCGGCAAGCTCATCCCCACCCTGACCAACCGGCGTGTGTCTCTGGAGCAGGCGACGGCGGCCATCGACGCCTTCGCGGCGGCCCAGCCGCAGGAGAAGCGGGACGAGGCCCTGAAGCTCCTGTTCGCCGGTCTGCTCGCTACGGTCAACGCCGACCGCGCGGTGATCATGAGCGGCATCGAGCGCTTCCAGAAGCGCCAGCGGGCGCGCGCGGCGCAGATCGAGAAGCAGGGAGAGGCGATCCGGCAGCTGAGGGAGAAGGCGGCGAGTGAAGAGAAGGCGCGCGCCGACCTGGCCGGGGCGGAGGACCGCTACAACTGGGATGTGCGCGTCTTCACCGAGCGCCAGCAGTCGCTGCCGCTCGCGTGCGAGATCCCGGTGCTGATCGAGCAGCGCCTGTTCGCCCTCGCCCGCGAGATCCGCGCCCGCATGCACGATTGATCGGGGGCTTCCCTCTCCCCGCGCGGATGGAGGTCGTGGAGAGCTTGGCGATGCGCGGGGAGAGGGAGATCGCCCCTCAGTGCCGCGGCTCCGTGATCGGGTGGTCCTGCTCGTCGAGGAGGGGAACACCGTAGTCCAGCAGCACCCGGTCGAATTTGCCTTGCAGCCTGGCGATCAGCTGATTGAGCTCGCGCTTCCAGTCGTCGTCGGACGGGCGCACGCCGAAGGTGATGCGATAGGCCATGCGCGGGCCGGCGGTCTCCTTCAGCAGCGGCACGACGGTGAGCTTCTCGCCGCCGCGGGTGGCGAAGTACCCCGCTATCGGGCCCCATAGCACGCCGGCATCGATTGCGCCGGACCTGATGTCCGCCATCATGCGTTCGGCGGGCGACTCGTAGCGGCGGTCCACCACCAGCGGGTAGGGCTTGGCCTTCACCATGAGGCCGAGCGCGGCCATCGTCGCGGAGGGTGGAGTCCCGGCGATGAGGCCGATGCGCTTGTCCTTGAGGCGCCCGTCGCCGAGATGGTCCACGCCGTCGAGGCCGGCGCCGCTGCGGTAGACCAGGGCGTAGGCGGAGCGGTAATAGGCGTTGGTGTTGAGCACCAGCTCGTCGCCCTGGGCGTAGCCCATCACCACGTCGCACTTCTTGGCGAACAGCGTGTTGCGGATGAAGCCCGTGGCCTGCGGGAACCAGATGTACTCCACGGGCACCTTGAGCTCGCCCGCGACCGTCTCGGCGATCTTGTTCTCGAATCCCTCGCCCTTCTCGTCGGAGAACGGCATGTTGGCCGGGTCCGCGCATACGCGCAGCGACAGCCGGTTGACGAGGTCGGTGCGGTGGCCTTCGGCGGCGCGCGCCAACCCCCCCGCGATGCCGGCCATGCCCATCGCCGCGGCGAGGACGCCCAGCAGCGCCGCGGTGCCCCTGCTATGTGCCGAAGCAGGCCTTCTCATGCTCGTCCGCCGCTTTCGGTTTGTCGGCGCGCTTGGGAGGGCGCCCGCGCGGCAGCCCGCCTTCGGCGCGCGCCTTCAGGTACACGTAGATGTCGTCGATGTAGCACATGACGTTGGGGTTATCGCCGAGCGCCGGCATCACAAGTTGCTGGGCGGGATTGACGTCCTGGCGGCCGCTGGCGACGATCTGCAGGAAATCCTGATAGCTCAGCTTCTTCACCGACTCGAGCAGGCCCGGCCCATAGGTCGAGCCCTCGCCGTCCGGGCCGTGGCAGACGTGGCATTCCGAGTGGTAGCGCCGGAAGCCGGAGTAGGTGTACCAGTCCACCGTGCCGTCGGGAGCGATGTTGTAGGTAGGGGTGCCGTCGGCCGTCTCCCACTTGCCGTCCTTTTCCTTTTTGCCCGCCTGCGTGTTCGTCTGTTTGTCCGCCTGCTTGTCCGTCTGCGCCGCGGCCTGGAGCACCGCGACCACGCCGAGGGCGCCAATCAGTGCCAGGACAGACTTGGCTCGTCTCACAAGGAATCCTCGAACGCCGGTGTGGGCTGGGAACGGCTGCCGCCTGCGGGGAGACGAACCAGCGCACCGTGCGGTGCGCTGGTCCGTGGTTCTTGTGCGTTACCGCCTAGGGCAGCGAGAACACCGTGAGCGTGCCGCCCAGGGCGGTGTAGTCGCGCAGTCCCGCGTAGCCGCCCACCGCGCCCAGTCCATCGGTGGGGTTGGTGAGGCCCGCTGCAAGGCCGATGCCGGCCCAGCCGCCGACGCCCGACAGCACCGCCACGTACTGCTTGCCGTTGTGCACGTAGGTCATCACGTTGCCGATGATGCCGGAGGGCGTCTTGAAGCGGAACAGCTCCTTGCCGTCCTTCTCATCGACCGCCTTCAGGTAGCCTTCGAGCGTGCCGTAGAAGACCACGCCGCCGGCGGTGGCGAGGGCGCCGGACCACACGGAGAACCGCTCTGGGATCGACCACGCGATCTTGCCCGTGCCGGCGTCCCAGGCGATGAAGTTGCCCATGCCGCCGTGGCTGCCCGGCGCCGGGAACATCGACAGCGTCGCACCGACGTAGGGTTGCCCGGCCGTGTACGACACTTTGAACGGCTCGTAGTCCATGCAGACGTGGTTGGTCGGCACGTAGAACAGGTTGGTCCGTGGCGAGAAGGCTGCGGGCTGCTGGTCCTTGCTGCCGAGCGCCGCTGGGCAGATGCCCTTGGTGTTCACGTCCGCGCCCTGGGCGAAAGTGGAGTATTTGGCCACCACCTGCGGACGCCCGTACTGCGGGCTGTTCTTGTCCATCACCACGCCGGTGGTCCAGTTCACCTGCGGGTCGTACTTGTTGGCCACCAGCAGTTCGCCGGTGACGCGGTCGAGCGTGTAGCCGAGGCCGTTGCGGTCGAAGTGGACCAGGGCCTTGCGCTTCTGGCCGTTCACGTTGATGTCGGCGAGGATCATCTCATTGATGCCGTCGTAGTCCCACTCGTCGAACGGCGTCATCTGATAGACCCACTTGGCCATGCCGGTGTCGGGGTCGCGCGCGAAGATCGACATGGTCCACTTCTGGTCGATCGGCTTGCCGTCGGGCCCCGCGCGCTGCACCGGGTTCCAGGTCGAGGGGTTGGCAGTGCCGTAGTAGAAGAGGTTGGTCTGCGGGTCGTAGGAGTACCAGCCCCAGGTGGTGCCACCGCCGATCTTCCACTGGTCGCCGGTCCAGGTCTTGAGCGAAGAATCCTTGCCGATCGGCTTGCCGAGCGAGGTGGTCTTCTCCGGGTCCACCAGGATCTCGTTGTCCGGTCCCACCGAGTAGGCGCGCCACAGGCGCTTGCCGGTCTTGATGTCGTAGGCCGTCACGTGGCCGCGCACCCCGAACTCGGCGCCGGAGATGCCGACGATCACTTTGTCCTTCACCGGCAGCACGGTCGCCGTGGCGGTCTCGCCCTTCTTCGGGTCGCCGTTCACGACCTTCCATTTCTCCTTGCCGGTCTTGGCGTCGAGCGCCACCAGCGTGGTGTCGGCCTGGTTCAGGAAGATGGTGTCGTCGGCATAGGCGACGCCGCGATAGACGGTGTCGCAGCACATCACGGGGATGACGGAGGGATCCTGCCTGGGCTCGTATTTCCACAGGATCTTGCCGTCCTCCTTGAGGTCGAGGGCGTACACGATATTGGGGAACGGCGTGTGCACGTACATGATGTCGCCGATGACGAGCGGCGAGCCCTCGTGCCCGCGCAGCACGCCGGTCGAGAACGTCCAGGCCACCTTGAGGTTCTTGACGTTGTCGCGCGTGATCTGGTTGAGCTTGGAGTAGCGCTGGTTGGCGTAGTCGCCAGTCTGGATGGCCCACTGCTCGGGCTTGGCTGTCTGCTTCAGTACGTCGTCATTGGCTGCGCCTGGGACCGCGGACGCGATCAGGGCCAGAGCTGCACCCGCAAGTGCATATCTGCGCATGAGGTCCTCTCCTTGGGGTTGCGTCTGTTGTTGGATGGCTGGCAGCGGGCACCGGTGCACGGCAGCCAAGCCCCCTCCGGGCGGCGTGCAGAAGCAGCGGGAACGGTGTGACAGGCGATCACGGGCGTTCCATGCGTTGGCGCTAAGGCGCTACCTGCGGGAGTGTTTGCACCATTCTCGCGCGACTGCAAGTTAAAAAGGAAGCTGACTGACAGACAGCAGGGCGCATAGTGAACGACGTCATATCGCCGTGAGCGGGGCGCAGGCGCTGCCCGCTTCCGCGATGCAACAAGAGCCCGCCTGAGCGTCGCCCGGCTGAGCTTTAGTTTCCGAGCTTCAGAAGCAGCGCAGCTCGCCCTCGACCTGGGCCCTCCTCAGGTCGTCGACCTCGCCCCGCAGAGTCGGATTAGTGCGAAAAATCTCGGCTTTCTCGCCCGCGCGCTGGCGCACCCGCATGATGGTCTCGGCCTCCTCGTACTTGTCGTAGGGCAGCAGCGAGGCGATCACATCGATCGAACAGGAGCATTTCGCCAGCGCCTCGGGGGTCTGGCCGTTGACCTGCATGCAGGCGAACACGTAGTCGGCCCGCGTCGCTGTCGGATAGTCGTTAACCGAGTCCGCAGCGCGGGGCGCGCGCGCGGTGAGCGACAAAGCGGCAGCCGAAAGCAGCACTGCGGCAGCCATGGCCATGATCCGCATCATGTGCGGCCTCCTTTGAAGTTTTTCGCGCGGAGCGCCGTACGCTTGGTTAACGCACGTCGGCCGATTCGGGCCCGCTCGCGTTAAATTGTCCGCGGGCCGTCTATACGTACCCGACCCTGCGATCATATGCTTCATCCATGCTTAACGGCAATCGGTGTGCGCTCCTCGGCCCGTTCGGAGCGCGGCCCGGCCCGGCTCCGGGTGTCCGCCAGGCACTGTTCGGCACCACGGGCACGATTGCCGGCCACGATGCAGGCATGACGCAGCCATGACGCAGCCGAGGGTCAGCCATGATCGCCATCGTCATCTCCACCTGTCTCGTCAGCGATCCCGGCGTCTGCCGCGACCAGTCCATCCCCCTTTCCGACGAGATCTCGGCCGTTCGCTGCATGATGACGGCGCCGCCGCACGTGGCGAAATGGAGCGAGGAGCATCCCGGGTGGCGCGTGGTGCGCTGGCAGTGCCGGACGGACCGCCGACGGAACATCTGACCGGGCGGCGCCCGCGCGGCCCTGGGCGTGTCTGTGCGCGAACCTTTCGCGCGGGCGCTGCGCCGTCGTTGCCGCACAGACCCTTGATCGGATAGGCAGGAACGCTGTGCCATGCCACGCCGCGACAGCATGAAGACCGGCACGAGCACCCTTCTCGTCGCGCTCGCACTCGCGCTGGCGGCGGTTCCCGGCGCATCGGCGCAGGATTTCCTGCGCCATCTCGACCTCACCTCGCCGGAGTTCACGCAGGCCGGCATGACGCGTGCCGAGCTCGAATCCGCCCTGTCCGCGACGGGTCCCGGAACGACGCTCGACCTGTCCGGCCGGCGCCTCAACGGGCTCGACCTCGCCGGCCTGGACCTGCGGCGCACCCGGCTCCAGGCCGCCCGCCTCAACCGAGCCAAGCTGGCCGGCGCCAACCTTGACGGGGTGAACCTGGACCAGGCCTGGGCCCTCGACGCCGACCTCACCGGGGCCAGTCTGCGCGGCGCCAGCCTGTTTGCGGCACAACTCATGGGTGCCACGCTCGACGGCGCCGACCTCACCGGCGCCCGCATCACCGCCGACCTGTCGCGCGCCAGCCTCAAGGGTGCCAGGCTCGACCGCGCCGACTTCTCCGCCGACATGAAGAACCAGTCCATGGGGCTGATCCGCGGCGTCCTGCGCTCGGCCCGCCTCGACGGCGCGAGCCTCGCCGATGCCAGCCTCGCCCGCGCCGTCCTGGAGTTCGCGTCGCTGAGGGACGCACGCCTCACGGGTGCCAATCTCGCGGGCAGCGATCTTGCGGGTGCAGACCTTCATGGAGCCGACGTGACCGGCGCCGACTTCGCAGGCGCCGATGTCACCTCCGCCCGCCTCCAGGGCCTCGTGGGCCGCGACCGCGCCGTCAACCTCCAGCGCGCCAAGAACCTCGACCGCGCCTACCTGGACTAGGCGGTATCAGACCCTCCGGGTCCGGGCAGCAGGGCCTCTGCGTTCAAACTCATCGCGATACCGCGATATTTGGTGGAACATAGCGGTGAACTGTGCTTCCCTGGGTGCCGTGGACGAGGGGACACGGCGCGCGGACGAGGAGGGCCGGCATGGAACTTGCGGGGCGCACGGTGCTGGTTCGGATGGGCGTGGCCGCTACTGCCGCGCTGCTGCTCGGCTGGGGCGCGTCCCGCGTGCCGCCCGCCCAGGCGCAGGCCCCAGGCCGAGCGGGGACCCAAGGCGACGGCCACCTCGTGGTGTTCGCGGCGGCGAGCCTCAAGACCGCGCTCGATGCCGTCAACGCGCAGTGGCAGAAGGAGACCGGCAGGTCGGCCAGGATCTCCTACGCCGCCAGCTCTGCGCTCGCCAGGCAGATCGAGCAGGGCGCGCCGTCGCAGATGTTCATCTCCGCCGACCTCGACTGGATGGACTACGCGGAGAAGAAGGGCCTGATCAGGCCGGAGACGCGTTCCAACCTGCTCGGCAACCGCATCGTGCTGATCGTGCCCAGGGACAAGGCCGCACCCGTCGCCATCAGGCCCGGCTTCGACCTCGCCAAGGTGCTCGGCGACGGGCGCCTTGCCATGGCCAACGTCGAGGCCGTGCCCGCCGGCAAGTACGGCAAGGCGGCGCTGGAGAAGCTCGGGGTGTGGACCAGCGTGTCGGGCCGATTGGCGCAGGCCGAGAACGTGCGCGCCGCGCTGCTGCTCGTCTCGCGCGGCGAGGCGCCGGCCGGCATCGTCTACCAGACCGACGCCGCTTCCGACCCCGGCGTCGCCATCGTCGGCACCTTCCCCGAGGACACGCACCCGCCCATCATCTATCCTATCGCCCTCACCGCGGGCGCCGGCCCCGACGCCGCCGCGTTCCTGGCCTACATCCGGTCAGGCAAGGCCAAGCCCCTGTTCGAGGCGCAGGGCTTTACGGTGTTGAACGCGGGGCGCTCCTGACACCCGTGCCGCCCTTGACGTGGTCGCGCCGTTGCTGAGGGTCGTCGCATGCCCTGGATGACCCTCAGCCCGGAAGAGTGGACGGCGGTGCACTTGAGCCTGTGGGTCGCCTCGGCGGCCACCCTGTTCAGCCTGCCGTTCGGGCTGGCCGTGGCCGTGGCGCTGGCGCGCGGGCGCTTCTGGGGCCGCACGCTGCTCAACGGCTTCGTGCTGCTGCCGCTGATCCTGCCGCCGGTGGTGACAGGCTACATCCTGCTTATCCTGTTCGGCCGGCGCGGGCCCATCGGCGCGTTCCTGGCGGAGCACCTGGGGCTCGTCTTCTCCTTCCGCTGGACCGGCGCCGCGCTCGCCTGCGGCGTCATGGGCTTCCCGCTGATGGTGCGCGCCATCCGCCTGTCGGTGGAGGCGGTGGACAAGCGCCTGGAGGAGGCGGCCGGCACGCTGGGCGCCAATCGCGCCTGGGTGTTCCTGACGGTGACGCTGCCGCTGATCGTGCCCGGCATCCTCACCGGCATGGTGCTGGCGTTCGCCAAGGCCATGGGCGAGTTCGGGGCCACCATTACGTTCGTGTCCAACATCCCCGGCGAGACGCAGACGCTGCCCTCGGCCATCTACACCTTCACCCAGGTGCCGGGCGGCGACGCCGGCGCCTTCCGGCTCACGCTCGTCTCCATCGCCATCGCCATGCTGGCGCTCGCCGCCTCCGAGGTGCTGGCGCGCCTCGCCAACCGCCGGCTCGACATCGAATGACGCTCGCGGTCGACATCGGGCATCGGCTCGGCCAGTTGCAGCTCGACGTGAAGTTCGAGGCGGAGGGCGGGCTCATTGCGCTCTTCGGCCGCTCGGGCGCGGGCAAGACCTCGATCGTCGACATCATCGCCGGCCTCGCCCGGCCCGACCGGGCCCGCATCGAGATCGGTGGCGCATTGCTGGTCGATACCGCGGCCGGCGTGTTCGTGCCGAGCCACCGCCGTCGCGTGGGCTACGTGTTCCAGGAGGGCCGCCTGTTCCCGCACCTCACGGTGCGCCAGAACCTGCTCTACGGCCGCTGGTTCGCGGCAGCCGGGGCCAGGACGGGCGACGACTTCGAGTGCGTGGTGGACCTCTTGGGGATAGCCCACCTCATCGACCGGCGCCCCGGTCGCCTCTCCGGCGGCGAGAAGCAGCGCGTCGCCATCGGCCGCGCCCTGCTGGCCGATCCGCGGCTGCTGCTGATGGACGAGCCGCTCGCCTCGCTCGACGACGACCGCAAGGCCGAGATCCTGCCCTACATCGAGCGCCTGCGCGACGCGAGCAAGGTGCCCATCGTCTACGTGAGCCACGCCATCGCCGAGGTGGCCCGGCTCGCGACCACGGTGGTGCTGATCGCCGGCGGCAAGGTCGCCGCCGCTGGACCCACCGCCGACATCATGCAGCGCCTCGACATCCCGGCCCTCGCCGGCGGCGCCGACGCCGGCGCCGTGATCGAGGCCAGGGTGGAGCGCCACGACGATGCTGCCGGCCTCACCGAGATCGGCTCGCGCGCGGGTCTGTGGCGGCTGCACCGCATCGACGCGGCCGTCGGCACGCGGCTCAGGCTGCAGGTGCACGCCCGCGACGTGATCCTGGCACGGGTGGCACCCGCCGGCATCAGCGCCCTCAACGTGCTGCCGGGCGTGGTGGCCGCCATCGGCGCGCGCCATACGCCCGTCGTCGAGGTGCGCGTGGACTGCAACGGCGAGGCCCTCATCGCCCGCCTCACCCGCTACTCGGCCGACCAGCTCGGCCTCGCGCCCGGCGTGCGCGTATTCGCCGTCGTCAAGGGCGTCTCCTTCGACCGCCAAAGCCTCCGCGGCCCCGTCCGTCCCCAGCCGGATGCCAGCGATGCGTGATGTAGCCTGCAGGGAGAGATCGAGTTGTCATACCGGGTGCGGGCGACAGCCCGCAACCCAGGGCCACAAGCCCCGCGCGCCTTCCCCTTGGCCCCGGGTCCCGGATATGGCGCTGACGCGCAATTCCGGGATGACCTGCCAACTTCACTGCTCAGTCAGCTCCGTCCACAAATCACGCCAATGCGGATTATGGGCCTCGATCAGGTCGAGTTTCCACGTCCGATGCCAGCGCTTGATGCGTTTTTCGCGCAGGATGGCCACGTTGATGTCGCAGTGGACTTCGAAATAGACGAGCAGCTTCTCGCCGTACTTGCGCGTAAAGCCCGGAATCAAGCCCTCGCGATGCTCCTGGACACGGCGGATAAGATTGTTGGCGACGCCCACATACAGCGTGCCATTGCGCCGGCTCGCGAGGATGTAGACCCAGTACGCATGATCGTACACCGGGCAATAATATGGTGACAGATCGTCATACGAAAGAGA
>DATBKR010000414.1:0-5592 GCA_036555805.1 Hyphomicrobiaceae bacterium
CCGCCGAGCACCCCGTTGGGCAGCAGCATGACCACCGCAACCAGCAGGAGGCCGATCCAGAAGTACCACAGCTGCGGGTTGATCCCCGAGAACTGGTCGCGCGCGACCAGGAAGATGATGGCACCGATGAGCCCGCCGTAGAGCCGGCCGGTGCCGCCGAGCACGAGGATCACCACCGCCTCCGCCGAACGCCCGAAGCTCAGCGATTCCAGTGCCACGGTGCCGACCGTCTGTGCGAGCAGGGCGCCGGCGATGCCGGCGACCGCGGCCGAGAGGGTGTAGGCCTTGCGCAGGTGCGACAGGCTGGGCGCGCCGATGGCCGGCATGCGCGTCCAGTTCTCGCGGATGCCGCGCAGCGACAGGCCGAAAGGCGAATGGATGATGCGGCGCACGCCCAGGAACAGCACGAACAGCACGGCGAGAGCGTAGGCGTAGGCGACATAGCCCCACAGGTCGAACCGGAAGAGGCAGAGGATCGGCTGCATCTCGACGCCCTGCAGCCCGTCAGCGCCGCCGGTGAGCCAGTGCGCCTTGTTGGCCGCCTCGTGCAGCAGGAGGCCGAAGCCCATGGTGATCATGATGATGGCGAGGTGCCGGAAGCGGACCACGATCAGGCTCGACAGGTAGCCGGCGACGGCGGCGACGGCCGCGCCAACGGCAAGGCCGGTGAGCGGTTCGCCCCACACGAACTTGGAGTAGAGGCCCGCTCCGTAGGCGCCGAGGCCGAAGAAGGCCGCGTGCCCGAGCGTGACGATGCCGGCGTATCCCAGCACCAGGTCGATCGACAGCGCGAAGAGCGCGGTGATGGCGATCTGGCTGGCCAGCACGAGATAGTTCGGCAGCAGGAAGAAGGGCAGCAGCGTCGACAGCCAGAAGACGATCTCGACCGCCCTCCAGCGCGCCTGGGACGCGATGTGGGGATAGGGCTCGGCCGCTGCGGCGGCTGTCGGCGCCATCACCGCCTCCCGAACAGGCCAGCGGGCCGCCACATCAGGATCACCACCATCACGAGATAGATGAAGAAGGCGCCCATCTGCGGGAAGTAGTACTTGCCGAACATGTCGCTCAGGCCCAGCAGCGCAGCGGCGGCGAACGAGCCGCCGATCGAGCCGAGCCCGCCCACCGAGACCACGATCAGCACGTACACGAGATAGCCGAAGGCGAAATAGTAATCGAGGCCGACGATCTCGATGGCCAGCGCGCCGCCGAGCCCGGCGAGCCCGCTGCCGAGCGCAAAGGTGATGGCGAACGCCGCCTCCACGTTGATGCCGAGGCCGGCCGCCATGCGCTGGTTGTCGACGGCGGCGCGCACGCGGGCGCCGAAGCGGGTGTATTCCAGCGTCAGGATCAGAACGAGGGCGACCAGCAGGCCCGCCGCGATCAGGAACAGGCGGTAGATGCCGAGCTCGATGCCGAAGAAGGGGACGGTGCCGCGCAGGAACGATGGCGTCTGGATCGGCTGCTGCAAGGTGCCGAAGAAATACGCCGCCGCGGCCACCGACATGAAGACGATGCCGATCGTGAGCAGAACCTGGTCGAGTTCGCCCGCCCGGTAAAGCCTGCGGTAGAGGGTGCGCTCCAGCAGGACGGCAGCGCAGGCCGCCGCAAGGAACGCCATGGGCAGGGCGGCGAGGAACGGCCAGCCCATGCTGTTGACCAGCGTGACCGCCACATAGCCGCCCAGCATGGCGAAGGCGCAGTGGGCCAGGTTGATGAAGTTCATCATGCCCAGGGTCACGGACAGCCCCACGGACAGGACGAACAGCAGCATCCCGTACGCGAGACCGTCGAAGAGAACGTTGAAGACCGGGGGCAGCATGGCGACGGGCGGCTCTGTCAGCTCACCCCGGAAAAACCGCCAGGGCAAACCCTCTTGTCACGGGTCCCGCGCCTCTCGAAAAGGAGGAGAACCGCTTCTCCCGCAACAGCACTGGATGGGCCGAACCCAGCGGAGACGGCCCATCCGGCGGCTCACACGGTCGGCGCGACCGGCGGACTATTCCTTCCTGCCGTGGGTCGGGTCCTTCACCTTCTCGACCTTGTCGAAGACCACATTGACGATCTTACCGTTCACCTTCTCCACCTTGCGGATGTAGACGGTCTGGACGATGTCGCGGGTCTCCGGGTCGATCGAGATGGGCCCACGCGGGCTCTCCCATGACATGCCCTTGGCCGCGCCGACCAGGGCCTCTGCGTCGGTCTTGCCTCCGGTCTTCTTCAAGGCCTCGTAGATCAAGTGCATGCCGTCGTAGCCACCTACGGCGAAGAAGTCCGGGTTGCGCTTGAACTCCGCGTTGAAGGCCTTCACGAAGTCCTGGTTCTTCTTCGATTGGAGGTTGTAGTCGTAGTGCCAGGCGCTGATGCGGCCGATCGCCAGGTCGCCCAGGGCCTTGATGGCGGTCTCGTCCACCGGCTCGCCGGTGCTGAGCAGCTTGATCTTCGCCGGATCCATACCGCGCTCGGCGAAGGCCTTGCCGAGAGCGCCTGGCTGTGCGCCGCCAGGGATGAACATGAAGATCGACTCCGGGTTGAGGTCCTTGGCGCGCTGCACGAAGGCGGAGAAGTCCGGGTTGGCGACGGGCATGCGCACCGAGCCGACGATCTCGCCACCGGCCTCCTTGAACGCGCGCTGGAAGCCCTTCTCGGCGTCGAGGCCCGGTCCGTAGTCGCTCACCATGGTGTAGGCCTTCTTGACGCCTCCCTTCTTGAACGCCCAGGTGCCGAGCGTCTCGGAGATCATCGGCAGCGTCAGCGAAGTGCGCACCATGTAAGGCGACTTGGTGACGACGATCGAGGTGGCCGCGTTCATGTCGACCATGAACTTCTTGGCCTCGGCCGACACGCTGGCCGCGCCGAGCGCCTCCGGGGTGAGCGTGAAGCCGGCCAGGATGTCGACGCCGTCGCGCACCACCAGCTCCTGGGCGAGGCGCTTGGCGACGTCGGGGTTCGGGCCGCCGGTGTCCCTGGGGATCACCACGATCTTCTTGCCGGCCACGGTGTCGCCGTGCTGCTTGATGTAGAGCTTGACGCCCTGGTCGATCTGACTGGCGGTGTCGGCGAATTGGCCGGTGTAGGCGGCAATCAGCCCGATCTTGACGGTATTCTGCGCCTGCGCCGTCGTGGCCGCGATCGCGGCGACGGCGAGGCTGCCCATAGCTGCGAGCAGTTTGTGCATCGGGTCCTCCCCTCCCTAGTCAGTGATGCTGGATGCTGGATGCTTGATGCTTGCGCGTGACCGTAGTGCGCCCCTCCCGACAGGTCAAACCGGACAGTGCGCAGCGCGAGATCCCGCGCATTCCAATTACGACAGGAACGTCTTTCCTGCCAGCTTCTCGATGTTCCTGCAGTAGATTTTGTCTCGGCGGTCGGCGGTGCCGTCGCACCGCCGGCCGGGCGATTCGATGGGAAGCACGGGTAGGTTGGGCTAGCCTCGAAGCGGCGTAACCCAACATTCTCACCGCCCAGTGGGCGAGGGCCCGCCGGGCCCACTGCAACCTACGCCCATGGTGGGTTATGGCCCTTCGGGCCCAACCCACCCTACGATTTTACGAAGGTCTTGCCGGTCAGCTTCTCGAGGTTGCGGAAATAGATCTTCTCGCGGTCCTCCTTGGAGATGTCGAGGCCGTCGATGATCTTGATGGTCTCGCGAATGTACTGGGGGCCGCCCTCCGGATCGAACGGGCAGTCGGAGGCGAACACCACCTTGTCGACGCCGAAGAACTCCAGCCCGCACACGGTGGCCGCGCGCGAGCCGAACACGGCCGTGTCGGCGTTGAAGTCCTGCTTGAAGTAGTCGAGCGGGCGCTTCTTGAGGCTCTTGAGGAGGGAGAAATAGTCCTCGTCGGAGGTACGCTTGCCGAGCTGGTCCCACCCCGGCCCCACGCGGCCCTCGTGGTAGGGCACCATGGCGCCCAGGTGGTGCACGATGATCTTGAGGTCGGGGTACTTGTCGAGGGTCCTGGAGAAGACCAGGCGCGACATGGCCACGCTGGTCTCGTAGGGCCAGCCGAAGGTCCACCAGATCTCGTAGAGCGATTTCTTCTCGTCCAGGTAGTCGGGATGCTTCGCGCCACGCTCGGGGTGAATCCAGATCGGCTTGCCGATCCTGTTCATGGCGGCGAAGAAGCCCTCGAACTCGGGCCGGTCGAGCGGCTTGCCGTCGACGTTGGTGTAGATCTGCACGCCGGCCGCGCCGAGCCCATTGATCGCGCGCTCCGCCTCGGCCACGCCGGCGTCGCCGGCCGTCAGCGGCACCTGGGCGAGGAAGCCCGGGAAGTGCCTTGGGTGCTTGGCCACAAGCTCGGCCAGACCGTCGTTGCCGATCCTGGCGAGGTCCAACGCAACTTCCGGGCGACCCTGGCTCAGCGTCTCCAGTGTCGGCGCCGGCAGGGAGAGGATCTGCGCATAGTCCGGGAACTGCTCGACCACCTTGAGGCGGGTGTCGAGATCGTGGATGGACTTGATGGCGCGGGCGCGGCTGGCGATGTCCCTCAGGTCGCTGCCGACCTCGGTCATCTTCTTGAAGAAGCCGGCAGGGTAGAAGTGGTTGAAGGCGTCGATGCGCATCATGGCTGTGTTCCCTCCAGGTTTTCGCTCAACGAAATCGGCAGTCGGCGTCGGCAGCCGGGCGTCGGGAAGGCCGCGACTACCGACGCCCGACTGCCGAAGCGAGGCGAAGCCTCGCTGGCCAATCGATCTTGCTCTCGTCGCGGCACATGACCTTGTGGCGCTCCAGCACCATCTCGACGTGCCTGCGCGGGACGACCTCCGGATTGAACTGGCGCGACGTGAGCCGCTGCCGCACCAAGCCCATCAGCTGCTCGCAGCGCGCCAGTTCGGGCACGAACCCGCCGGCCGCGACCGCTTCGGCCCGATCGCTCATCCACGCTGCGCTCCCCTGGTCCCAGCCCCTGCCAGGCGGACCTTATCCCACGCCTGACGGGAGCGCGAACAGCCGTTTCCGCGTCGTCAGCCCTGCCTTGGGGGCAGACGTGGGTGGGTAGCGGGGCTGCTCATGCCGCGATGAAGCTTGTCTGCGCCGGGGGGCGGTAGGCGGCGCCGGTAAGCGTGTCTCAAGCAGCCGCCCGGCCGGCGCGATCGGGATAGTGGGGGCCGCCGGTTCTTGTTCATCGACCGCTGGTTTTTCAGCTTCATATGACCGCTCCCGTTTCCTGGAGAGAACGGCCCTTGGTCAAAAGCAGATCAGGTAATCTGCAAAGGACCTGAGCCCGGCAGGCGCGTGACGAGATCGGGACCGACCAGCTTGGCGGGCGTGTAGGCGCCACCCGGCACGTCGTTGGCCAATAGATGCTCGGCAACGGCCAGGGCGCCTGTCACCGTCAGGCTATAGCCGTTTGCTGTCTTGATGCGAGCGGTGCGCTTGTCGCCTCGTGAATTCGTAGCCTCGCCCCACACGAACGTGGGGTGCGCGTCGCGCTCGGCAGCGGAGGGACCTTTGATCGTTCTTTCGATGCGTCGCTTGATGAAGCGCTGCGCCAGATCCGTGCCGATCAGCCACTTGAGCCGGTTGGCGCGCCGCAGCCATGCCACCACCGCCAGCGAACCGGGAATGTAGACCTCGATGTTGGGAAT
>DATBKR010000415.1:0-6057 GCA_036555805.1 Hyphomicrobiaceae bacterium
GCCTCGAAGGAGAGCGATGCACTCCTGATGAAGACTGCCGAGAGCGGGATGAGCACGATCAGCGACAGGTAGGCCACGGTGTAGCCCATGGACAGCCCGAAGCCGGGCAGCACCCTGTGTGCGCGCACCTGTGCCATCAGCGTCCGACCGCGATCCGATCGTAGATGGCGCCGCCGGCGAAGCGCTTGGCCTGCACCTCGGCCCGGCTGCCGAGCGTCCGCTCCACGCTTGACCTCACTTTACATAGATCTGGTCGAACACGCCGCCGTCCCCGAAGTGCGTCTTCTGGGCCTTTTGCCAGCCTCCGAACACGCCATCGACGGTGATGAGCTTCACGTCGGCGAACTGCTTGGCGTACTTGGCGGACACCGCCCGGTCGCGCGGCCGGTAGTAATGTTTGGCGGCGATCTCCTGGCCTTCCGGCGTGTACCAGAACTTCAGGTACTCGGTGGCCACCGTGCGCGTCCGGCGCCGGTCCACCACCTTGTCGACCACGGCAACGGGCGGCTCGGCCAGGATCGAGAGGCTCGGCACGACGATCTCGAATTTCTCCGGTCCCAGCTCCTTGATGGCCAGGAACGCCTCGTTCTCCCACGAGATGAGCACGTCGCCGATGCCGCGCTCCGCGAAGGTAGTGGTCGAGCCGCGGGCGCCCGAGTCGAGCACCCTCACGTTCCTGTAGAGCCTGTCGATGAAGTCCCTGGCCGTGGCGTCGCTGCCGCCGGGCCGGGCCAGCGCGTAGGCCCACGCCGCCAGGTAGTTCCAGCGCGCGCCGCCCGAGGTTTTGGGGTTGGGCGTGATCACCTCGACGCCGGGCCTGACTAGGTCGTTCCAGTCCTTGACCCGCTTGGGGTTGCCCTTGCGGACCAGGAACACGATGGTGGACGTATACGGCGAAGAGTTGTTCGGCAGCCGGTTCTGCCAGCCGGCCGGAATGAGCTTGCCCTGCTGATGCAGGGCGTCGATGTCGTAGGCGAGCGCGAGCGTGACCACGTCCGCCTCCAGGCCGTCGATGACAGCGCGGGCCTGCTTGCCGGAGCCGCCGTGCGACTGCTTGACGGAGACCGTCTCGCCCATCCTGTCCTTCCAGTACCTGGCGAAGGCGGCGTTGAATTCCTGGTAGAGTTCCCTCGTCGGATCGTAGGAGACGTTGAGCAGCGTCGTGTCGGCGTGCGCCGGCTGCCATCCGGCAAGCACAAGCGCCGACGCCAGGGCGCAGCGACGGAGATAGCTGACGATCATTCAGTGCCTCGTTGGTTGACCCTGCGGCGGCAACCTACCGATCCCCCTGCGACGCTCGAACGAAGAAGAATTCATGAACTAAGCATCCGACCTGAAATGCGGGCGCCGCGGTTGGGTTCCCTTGAGCAAGAAAGGGCCGGGCGTTGCGGCCGGGCCGGGCGGGGCGAGGTAAACGGCCGCCCGCGCGGCGGAATCCGCCGCAGGGGCGGGTATGGGATCGAGCCGGCGCTGTGATCTACGTCGAATGTGATCGCGATCGGCGATCCCGATTCTCAGGCCGTCAGGGACGCACGCACTGCGGCCAGCACTGCAAGTGCGTTGAAGGGGCGTGGGGCCCGTACTGCCGTAGGGCGCGCTTGGCGGTCAGAGCAGGCCCCAGGCGCCGGCGATGCGCTTGGCCGCCTCGCGCAAACGCGGCACCTCGGCCTCGCAGCGTTCGGGCGTGAGGCGCGGCAGAGGGCCGTGCATGGTGAGCGCCGCGACGACCCGGTCGTGCGCATCCAGGATGGGCACCGCCACCGACACGATGCCGTCGAAGTTCTCCTGGTCGTTAGTGCCGTAGCCGCGCGCCCGTACCTTCTCCAGCTCCGCCTCGAGATCGCTGACCCGGGTGATCGAGCGCGAGGTGCGCGCGACCAGCTTGCGGCTGCGCAGAAGGCGGCTGCGCAGTCCCGGCTCCAGATGGGCGAGGAGCACCTTGCCGCCGGAGATGCAGTTGGCCGCCGCCCGGTAGCCGACCTCCAGGTGGATGCGGAGCGGCCATTCGCACTCGATGCGGTCCAGATAGACGTAGTCGAGCCCCTCCAGGACGCCGATGTTGCAGGTCTCGCCGACCTCATCGACCAGCTCCCGCAGGACCTGGCGCACCGGTGCCCACGGATTGTTGGACCCGAGCGCCGCCAGCGAGAGCTGGATGAGACGCGGTCCAACAGAAAAGCGCTCGCGCACCGGGTCGCGCAGCAGGAGCCCGCTGTCGCGCAGCTGGCCCAGCACGCGGTGCACGGTCTGGCGCGGCAGCCCGAGCCTGGCGGCGAGATCCGGCAGGCCGACACCCTGCGGATAATCGGCCACCGCCTGCAGCACGGCCAGAGCCTTGCCGAGGACGTTCAACCTTTGGTCGTGCTTAACGGATTTCTGCAATCGCAATTCTGGAAGGCTCCAGCCTCATCGGGTTATTCGCGGGAAGGTTGCGTTTCGCCGGCACAACGATACCACAACAGTTGCGATCACCGCTTCATCGCAGTCCGGACCGTCGGCGGCAGAACCTGTGAAAAGCTCGTTATCTGCCGAACGGCGACTCCTATCTGGGACAACAAGGCCCAAAAATCAATGAACACGCTTCGCAATCGGCCAAAGGCGCACACCATGACTCGGAAAATGCGTAGCTCGAACAATAGCATCGACAATCTGCGTTGCCGAACTGCAACGGCGCCGCTGCATTGGCGCAAAGGGCATGCTTGCCCTCGTCCGCGCCCGATGTCATCCCTTGAACGCGCTGCATTTCGCCCCCCGGACCTCGGGCGGGGCCCCAAAAAGCCATGACGCCGCTCGGCGGGTGCGGCGCCAGGAGGACACGCTGATGCTCAAGGTCTACGGACGCGCCAACTCGATCAATGTGCGCAAGGTCCTCTGGATGCTGGCGGAGCTCGGCATCCCCTGTGAGCGCGAGGACTGGGGGAGGGGCTTCCGCCCGACCGACGACCCGGTGTTCCGCAAGATCAACCCGGTCGGCGTGGTGCCGGTGATCGACGACGGCGATTTCCGCCTCCGGGAGAGCCACACGATCGTGCGCTACCTGGCCGACAAGCACGGCCGCGCCGACCTCTACCCCCAGGACCTGCGCCGACGCGCCGAGGTGGAATCATGGATGGACTGGGCCGCCACCGAGTTCGCCGAGGGCATGCGGCCGGTATTCCACGCCCTCGTCGTCAAGAACCCGGCCTTTGCCGGCATGGTTGACAGCGCCTCGAGGCTGTGGGCCCGGCAGATGCAGGTGCTGGAGGACCACTTGGCCGGCGGCGTGCCTTATGTCGCGGGCGCGGCCTTCACTGTCGGCGACATTCCGGTGGGCTTGGTCGTCAACCGCTGGTTCGCGATCGACTTCCAGAAGCCCGCGTTCCCCGCCGTTGCCGCCTACTACGACCGGCTCGCCGAGCGCCCGCCCTACCGGCTGCACGGCCGCAACGGCACGCCCTGAGCCGCAACGGCGCGGAGCCGCCCCCGGGGATCGGCCGAAGGCCCGGCGCCTCCGCCACGGCATGCACGCGGTCACGCGCCCCGAGCTTCGGCTGCGCCCTTCTCGATGTGGCTGCGGACGGTCTCCGCGCCGCCCGAGTTCCAACAGCCCGGTGATCGGCGGTCTGGCGGCCTCCAGCCTTCCTTTGGCCCCAAGTTGTCTGCAATCTTGCCCTGCAAGTGTCGCGTCGCAGGGTGGGGCTGGCGATGATGCGAGGGATCGTCCTGGTGTCGTGCCTGGCGGCGGCCGGCGGCATTGCCCTCTACACCCACTACTCGCGCGGCGATTCGGGGGAGCCGGTCTACACCGTGCCGAGCCGTCCCGTGGAGCCGCCCAGGCGGTCGCCGCCGGGCGCGGCCGCGAAGGCCATCGATCCGACCGACCGTGCCGCCCTGGCCCGCGAGATCCAGCGCGAGTTGAGACGCGTCGGCTGCTACAGCGGCGAGGTCAACGGCGTCTGGACCACGTCGAGCCGCATGGCCATGAAGGCGTTCGTCGAGCGCGTCAACGCCGCGTTGCCCATCGACAATCCGGACTCGGTGCTGCTGAGCCTGGTGCAGGGACACCGCGACCGCGCGTGCGGGGTCTGCCCGCCTGCCCAGACCGCCATTGCCGCCGGCGCCTGCGTTCCCAGCGCGGTGCTCACCACGGCCGTGCCGGCCGACGCCAGACCCGAGGCTGACATGCCGGCCGGCGCCGCGACCGAGGCAGGAGCGGCGGCGCTGGCGCTCACGGCGCCTTCCGTCGCCCCCAAACCCGATCCCCGGGCGGCCGGCCCATTGGCATCGAGCCCCGGCGCTCCCCGGGCCGCGCCCGCGGCCGGCGCACCGGGCCCGCCTGGCGGACCGGTCCCCCCCGAGGGACTGGTGCGCGAACGCCGGCCGCGCCACTCCGCGGAGGCACCGCCGCGTCCGCCCAAGGTGGTGCGCGATGTGCTCAAGGTACTCGGCTTCTGATTTAGCCCGCACGGCGCCCCGCACGGCCCGGCTTCCGCCCTCCGGGGCCGCGCCGCCTGCAGGTTTGGCTGGCATCGCAGCGAGGCCGGTAGCGCGGCCAGAAGACGAAAGACGAAACCGCGATCGCAAGGGCGAGCGCGACGACGGCCGTCGCCGCCCCGTGGATCGGCGCAACGAACGCGTCGAACGAGCGTACCAGGAGCGTGACGCTCTCGCCCCATAACAGTCAGGTTGATGAGCCAGTCCGAGAACGCGTCGACGGGCTTCTCTGCTCGGCGCCTTCCGCAGCCCGCCACCCCATGCTACAAGCCGGCGTGCACTGCCGGGTTTCAGGCGCGAGCAAGGCCCCGTAGCTCAGCGGATAGAGCATCGGATTCCTAATCCGAGGGTCGCAGGTTCAAGTCCTGCCGGGGTCGCCACTTCGGTACAAAACTGTGAACACCGTCGTGGCCTTGTCTGCTGGCCAGGACGGCCTGTTCCAGCACCTCCTTGCGGCCGACGATCCGCACCTCGCTGTCATCCACCTCGATGCGGTCAAGGAGCGACCCAAGGTAGGCCTTGCGGAAGGGGACCTCGCCCGCTGTGAGCTTCTCGCGCATGGTCCGCGCGAAGCGCTCGATACTCTTGTTGGCCTATGCGGGCAAACCTGTAGGTGTGATGGTTCGAACTGCCGCTGAAATGGTCGCCGTTCTCAATGGTATCCAAAGGCTGCGCCCAACCGTACTTTGGTCGTCTTCCTCGATGAACCGCCACCCCGCGATGCATTGACGAACGTATATGGAGTGCGAGACGAAAAATGAGTCTCGGGCTGCGCGAAATATATATTCATTATGGCGGTGGAATGAGAACGTCGAGGCTGAAAATTCCCGCAGCTAAAATCGGTACCGCACGCAACATCACTACAGTCACCAAGCTTTCGCAGATGGCGCGCGAGTTGTGAACACTCAGTGTTGCCGCGACGGCGGCTCCTGGCACTGGATTACCGGATGCACACGGAGCACCCGCCGGAGCAAATCGGGTGGAGAGCTGCCGCGTTCCACCTCCTTCGTCGACTTGCAGCTTCCGGGTGCAGTTCCTCCGTCGTCGGGGCGTGCCTACGAGGCGAAGAGCTGACCCTAATTCCCCGTGTTGCAAGACAGCCCCCCTTAATGCGGCATCCCAAACCGCGTCACAATGTAATCGGGAAGGACAGTCAGGATGGTGATCGGCTTATCGAGCCTGCTCGGAAACTTAGGAGCGAAATGGCAAGCGATGATCGTCAATCTCTCGATGCCGATCGACATGCCGGCCTGCTCAAGGCCGTGAAGGGCCTTTCGCTGCGCAGCGTTGCAATCGGCTATTGGGCATCTGACCATTCAGAGCGATATTGGCTCAAGGAAGCAAACGGAGAATATCTGTGAAATACCCGCCCTATACCCTGCGACAAGTCGCAACAATGGTGCCTTGCCACGTCCGGACCCTGAGAAGGATAATGGACGAGCGCCCGAACTGGTGCCCGCCTTTCGAGTTCATCGCCGGCCCATCCAAGGATGCGCCCGGACACTACGAGTTCGACCACTCCGGTGTGGAGCAGTGGCTGGCGCTACGCGAGAAGGTGCGCAAGCGGGTCCTGAAGCCGTACCT
>DATBKR010000416.1:0-4880 GCA_036555805.1 Hyphomicrobiaceae bacterium
ATACGTGAAGATCAGCAGGATCAGCACGAACATCATGTCGAGGTAGATCGGCACGCCGCCGATGCTGCCGATCTCGATGCGGCTGAGCATGCGCGCCCTCAGCCCTTGCGATTGCGCATGGCAAGCGTGCGCAGGCGCAGCGCATTGAGCCGGATGAAGCCTTCCGCGTCCTTCTGGTCGTAGGCGCCCTTGTCGTCCTCGAAGGTGACGAGCGTGGAGGAGTAGAGCGACCTGGGGCTCTCGCGGCCGGTGACGATCGCGTTGCCCTTGTAGAGCTTGAGGCGCACCTCGCCTTCCACGTGCTCCTGGCTCCTGTCGATGGCCGCCTGCAGCATCTCGCGCTCGGGGGAGAACCAGAAGCCGTTGTAGATCAGCTCCGCGTAGCGCGGCATCAGTTCGTCCTTGAGATGCGCGGCGCCGCGGTCGAGCGTGATCGACTCGATGGCCCGGTGCGCGGCCAGCAGGACGGTGCCGCCCGGCGTCTCGTACACCCCGCGCGACTTCATGCCGACGAAGCGGTTCTCAACCAGGTCGACCCGGCCGACGCCGTTGTCGCGGCCGAGGTCGTTGAGGCGGGCGAGCAGGGTGGCCGGCGACAGCGGCCTGCCGTCGAGACTGACCGCGTCGCCCTTCTTGAAGCCCATGGCGATCTCGGTCGCCTTGTCGGGCGCCTCCATGGGCGAGACGGTGCGCTGGTAGACGTAGGGCGGCGGCTCCTGGGCCGGGTCCTCCAGCACTTTCCCCTCGGAGGAGGAGTGCAGCAGGTTGGCGTCCACCGAGAACGGCGCCTCGCCGCGTTTGTCCTTGGCCACGGGGATCTGGTGCTTCTCGGCGAACTCGATGAGCTGCTCGCGGCTCTTGAAGCTCCATTCGCGCCAGGGCGCAACGATGCGGATGGACGGCTCCAGCGCGTAGTAGCTCAGCTCGAAGCGCACCTGGTCGTTGCCCTTGCCGGTGGCGCCGTGGCAGACGGCGTCGGCGCCCGTCTGGCGCGCGATGTCGATCTGGGTCTTGGCGATCAGCGGGCGCGCGATGGAGCTGCCGAGGAGATAGATACCCTCGTAAAGGGCGTTGGCGCGGAACATGGGGAACACGTAGTCCCGCACGAACTCCTCGCGCAGGTCCTCGATGAAGATGTTCTCGGGCCTGATGCCCAGTATCTCAGCCTTGCGGCGCGCGGGCTCCAGCTCCTCGCCCTGGCCGAGGTCGGCGGTGAAGGTGACCACCTCGCAGCCGTAGGTCTCCTGCAGCCACTTCAGGATGATCGACGTGTCGAGGCCGCCCGAGTAGGCGAGCACCACCTTCTTGACCTTGTCGCTGGTGGCTGACGAGGGCATGACGCCTTACCTTCTTGCCGGGATGGAAGATCGCGGCGCACTATAGGCAAGAACGCCGCCCCGGCAAGGCGCGGCGGTCGCGCAGGACCGCACGGGGGCTGACGGTGGGGCTGACAGTGGAGCCGACCGGGCCCATTGAGGTGACAGATGACGCGCGCACCGGGCCCGCAGGTCGAATTCTGGTACGAGTTCGCCTCCACCTATTCCTATCTCTCCGCCATGCGCATCGAGGACCTGGCCGCGGCGGCGGGGGTCGCGATCCTGTGGAAGCCGTTCCTGCTCGGCCCGATTTTCCACGCCCAGGGGTGGGATACGTCGCCGTTCAACATCTATCCGGCCAAGGGCAAGCACATGGTGCGCGACATGGAGCGGCTGACAGCCGCGCGCGGCCTGGCGTTCAGGCTGCCTTCGCCCTTCCCGCAGAACAGCCTGCATGCCGCGCGCCTGGCGCTGATCGGAAACGCGGAAGGGTGGGGGATCGCCTTCACGCGCGCCGTGTACCAGGCGGAGTTCGCCGGCGGCGCCGACATCGGTGACAAGCGCGTGCTGCGCCAGATCCTGGCTGGCCTGGGCGTCGACGCCGATGCCGCGTTCGCGCGCTCCGAGACGCCGGAGAACAAGCAGCGCCTGCGCCAGCAGACGGAGGACGCCCAGGAGCTTGGCATCTTCGGCGCGCCGTCGTTCCTGGCCAAGGGCGACCTGTTCTGGGGCGACGATCGACTGGAGCAGGCGCTGAGGACAGCCGCCGGGTGAAAAATAATCGCAAGATCCGGTCAAATCCTATTGACACTGATATACAGTAGAGAGTAGTGTGCGTTCCCGTGAGATAGGAGTGCGCACGATGAAGAGAAACGGGGGCCAGCGGGCCGGCCTGAGCGCGGCGTCGGTCCTGGCAGCGGCCTTCCTGATGCTGGGCTTTGACGCCGCGGCACAGGACGCCAAGAAGACGCCGCCGCCGAAGGCACCTTCTCCCTGCAAGGGCCTGGACGAAAAAGCCTGCAAGGGAAAGGCGGCGGAATGCTCGTGGATTGTGCCCAAGAAGGGAAAGCAGAGGCCCTATTGCCGGCTCAAGCCGGCGAGCCGCACGAAATAGCTCCGAAGCTCGCGCAGGGAACCGCTAAGCCTCGCTTGGCGAGCGTATGAGGCAGCGCAGCGCCTGCGCAGCAGCAGCCGCTCAGAGGAGCTTTGCGACCTGGGCGGCGGCGTGGCCGCCCGACGAGCGGTAGCTCGCGAACGCGGGGCCCTCGGCGGGCGCCGCTCCAGGCGCGGCATCCGGTGCCGCAGCTTCGTCAGTGGCGTCGGCGGAGACTCTTGAGCCTGGGCCGAAAAGGCTATGGGCGACGGGCCACGGAGCGGGCAACAACCACAGCACCGACGCGCGCAGCAAGTGCGACCACAGGGCAAGGCCGCGGGCCGTGGAGGCCGCCGCGGCGCGCGTGGTGGCAAGCGCGACGGCCCACGTCATTTCGGTGGCCGCTGCGGCAAGGCTGTCGAGGTCGGGAAGAGACTTGTCGGCGTCGTAAGGAAGCTGGGTGCCGAGCATGCGGGGTCCTGCTCCAATTGCCTGCAATCAGCCTACACCATTCATTGCGGTGCAACAAGATGCGCGCCAGTGTTCCTGCACTAACCTATGGTTCCGTGTCACCCCGGCACTTGTTGCCGGGGTCCAGCCAAAAGCAAAAGTCAAGGCAAGGGGTTGGCTGGATGCTGGGAACAAAGTCCCGGCATGACGACAGGGTACGCTTTGCCAGGGCCACAACACTGGCAACAGATGCGAGCAGCAGCCGCCAGGGGCAATGCGTAGCGCCACCCCGAAGACAGCCCGGCGGGAGCAGCGCGGCAGGAAAGGCACGCAACAGTCAGGACGGCTTCGCCGCCTTGCTGGCGGTGCCGGCAGCGTACCGGCCCGCGGAGGCCCAGTAGACGCCGCCGCCGATCAGACCGGCGGCCAGGAAAGCGATCAGCGCATAGGCCTGGAAGATGCCGGGCGCACCCGGCGGCTCGCTGTAATGCTGGACAAGAAAGCCGGCCGCCGCCGTGGCGATGCCGGCAAGCGCGTAGAAGGTGAAGCCACCGATCTTGCGCGACTCGGCGAACAGCACGCCGGCCAGAACCGGCAGCGCCGCGCACAGGGCAACCCAGGGCGCAATGACGAGCGCGAAGTGGCCGGCTTCCGTGAGACGGTCGCCGTTCAGATCGGCCTGCAGGCCCGCCCAGTCCGCGGGCGCGTAGACGAACGCAACCAGGGTGACCGCCGCGGCGACGCTCGCCAGCGCAAAGCCCGCCGTTATTCGCACGATGCGCACAAACATGGATCCAGCCCTGCGCGGCACGCCTGCCGTTCCAATCTCCGCCTGCTCTAATAGGCGCCCGGCGCATTGTGCTCAACGGAGTCGTGCACGGGAAGGGCGCGAACGCGCCACGAGCGCGCCACGAACGCCCTGGGCATCGCCGGATGAGACATTCCGCGTCCCGATCGCCCGCCGGTGCGTCACCCCCGTTTCAGAAGCTCGCGGGCGATGATCAGCTTCTGCACCTCGGTGGCGCCCTCGTAGATGCGCAGGGCGCGGATCTCGCGATAGAGGCGCTCCACGATCTCGCCGGTTCGCACGCCGCGCCCGCCGAACATCTGCACGGCGGCGTCGACGACGCGCTGGGCGCTTTCGGTCGCCGCCATCTTGGCCATGGCGGCCTCCAGGGTGGTGGGCACCTGCTGCACATCGCGGCGCCAGGCGGCGCGCCAGGTGAGGAGCGCGGACGCGTCGATCATGGTGGCCATGTCGCCAAGTTTGGCCTGCGTGAGTTGCAGGTCCGCCAGCATCGCGCCGAACATCGGCCGCCGGCGGGCGTGGTGCAACGCCTCGTCGAGCGCGCGCCGGGCGAAGCCGACGGCGGCGGCAGCTACGGACGCGCGGAAGATGTCCAAGGTGCGCATGGCGATCTTGAAACCCTCTCCGGGCGCTCCGAGCAGCCGCGCCGCCGGGATGCGCATGTCCGTGAAGCGGAGGGTGGCCAGGGGGTGCGGCGCGATCACGTCGATGCGCTCCGGAACCGAGAAGCCGGGGTCGTCGGGGAACGCGATGAAAGCGGAGATGCCGCGTGTGCCACGCGTCTCGCCGGTGCGCGCAAACACCGTGTAGACGTCGGCGATGCCCCCGTTGGAGATCCAGGTCTTCTCTCCGTTGAGCACGTAGCGGTCGCCGTCCTTGCTGGCGGCGCATTGCATGGCCGCCACGTCCGAGCCGGCTTCGGCCTCCGACAGCGCGAAGGCCGCGATCAGCTCACCCGCCGCCGCCCTGGGCAGGATGCCCGCTTTGAGCTCGTGCGAGCCGGCGAGCGAGATGGCGCCGGTGCCGAGCCCCTGCATGGCGAAGGCGAAGTCCGCGAGCCCGTCGTGGTACGCCAGCGTCTCGCGCGCAAGACAGATGCGCCGCGACTCGATGGGATCGGTGAGCCCGCCATAGCCCTGCGGGACGCAAGCCCGCAGGAGGCCGGCGGCGCCCATCCGGCGCACGAGCGTGCGGCAAGCGTCGTCGGTGTCGC
>DATBKR010000417.1:0-11879 GCA_036555805.1 Hyphomicrobiaceae bacterium
GGCCATCGTCTCGCGCCTCGGCGGCCAGCAGAACGCCTTCACCACCGCCGACTACACCGCCTACTTCCAGCGCGTCTCCAAGGACCGCCTCGGCAAGATGATGGAGATGGAGGCGGACCGCATGGTGAACCTGCGGCTCGAGCCGAAAGAGGTGGACACCGAGCGCCAGGTGATCATCGAGGAGCGTCGCGTGCGCATTGAGAACCAGCCGTCGAGCATCCTGGGCGAGCAGATGTCGGCCGCGCTCTACCAGAACCATCCCTACCGCATCCCCGTCATCGGCTGGATGCACGAGATGGCCAAGCTCACGCGCGAGGACGCGCTCACCTTCTACAAGCGCTTCTATGCCCCCAATAACGCCATCGTGGTGGTGGCGGGCGACGTCGAGCCCGAAGCCGCCAAGGCGCTGGCCGAGGAGACCTACGGCAGGCTGCCGCCGAACCCCGCGGTGACCAAACGCGTGCGCCCGCAGGAGCCCGAGCAGCGCGCTCCGCGCCGGGTGGAGCTGAAGGACGCCCGCGCCGGCAACGCCTCCGTGCGCCGCTACTACCTCGCTCCCGCGGTCACCACGGCGCAGCCGCGCGAGGCGGAGGCGCTCTACCTGCTGGTGAAGATCGCCGCCGGCGGCGGCACCAGCCGGCTCTATCAGGAGCTTGTGGCGAAGGAGAAGGTCGCCTCCAGCGCCGGCGGCTGGTACTCTGGCCTGAACCTCGACAGCGGCACCATCGGCATCTACGCCGTCGCCGCCGAAGGCGTGCCGCTCGACAAGGTCGAGCAGTCCATGGACCGTGTGGTGCACGATCTGCGCGAGAAGGGCGCCACCCAGCCCGAGCTCGATCGCGCCAAGAAGCAGTTCCTCGCCGAGTTCGTCTACGAATCCGACAGCCAGGAGGCGATGGCGCGCCGCTACGGCTCGGGGCTGGCGCTTGGCCTGACGGTGGAGCAGATCGAAAGCTGGCCCGAGGCCATCGCCAAGGTCACGCTGGCCGACCTGAAGCAGGCTGCCGCCAAGTACCTGGACATCCGCAGCTCCGTCACGGGCACGCTGGTGCCGGTCAACCCCGAGCCGGAGAACGTGGTCGCCGCGCCCGCGCCCACGACCGCCATCCCCGCGGCGCCGGCCCCAGCTGGCCGGCCGGGCCAGGTGGCGCAATGACCAAGTTCAGCTCAAAGGCGCAACCCATGCGTTTCGGGTCCTGGATCGGTGCCGCGTTCGGCTCTCTCGTGCTGGGCGCGGTCACGCTGGCGGCGCTGTCGTCCTTCCCCAGCGAGGCGCATGCCATGAAGGTCCAGGAGGTGAAGAGTCCGGGCGGGATCGAGGCGTGGCTGGTCGAGTCGCACAGCGTGCCGCTCGTCGCCCTGCGCTTCGCCTTCGACGGCGGCGGCAATACCCAGGATCCGGAGGGCAAGGAGGGCCTCGCCAACTTCCTCGCCAGCATGCTCGACGAGGGCGCGGGCGACCTCCTCTCCAAGCCGTTCCAGGAGCGCATGGAGGAACTCGCCATGCGCATGAGCTTCGACGACGGACGCGATGCCTTCTACGGCAGCTTCGAGACGCTCACCGAGAACCGCGACGCGGCCGTCAAGCTGCTCGCACTCGCGCTCAGCAAGCCGCGCTTCGATGCCGAGGCCATCGAGCGCATGCGCAAGCAGCACCTCGCCGGGCTCGCCTACGCCGCCCGCGATCCCACCCGCGTCGCCTCCGAGCAGTGGATGGCGCTGGCCTTTGCCGGGCACCCTTATGGCCGGCCGGCCAACGGCACGCTCAAGTCGGTAGCGGACATCTCCCGCGCCGACCTGGCGGCCTTCCACAAGCACGTGTTCGCCAAGGACAACCTGCGCGTGGTCGTGGTGGGAGATATCGACGCAAAGGCGCTCGGCACCATGCTCGACCAGGTGTTCGGCGCGCTCCCGGCGAAGGCTGCCCTCACACCCGTCACCAAGACCGAGGTCAGGGCTAGCGCCAAGGAGATGCTGAAGGTCATCGACATGAACGTGCCGCAGTCGGTAGCGCGTTTCGGCCTTCCCGCCATGGCGCGCGCCGACAAGGACTTCATGCCCGCGTTCGTGCTCAACACCATCCTCGGCGGCAGCGCCTTCACCTCGCGGCTCTACCAGGAAGTGCGCGAGAAGCGCGGGCTCGCCTACGGCGTTGACACCTCGATCGTTCCCATGCGCCATGCGTCCATGTTCTTCGGTGGCGTGGCTACCAAGAACGAAGAGGTGGGTCAGTCGCTCGACGTGGTACGCGCCGAGCTCAAGCGCATCGTGGACGAAGGTCCTACCGAGAAGGAACTGGCCGATACCAAAGCCTACCTCACGGGGTCGTTCGCGCTCAGGTTCGATTCCAGCTCCAATATCGCCAACCAGCTGCTGTGGATGATGGTGGAAGGCCTGGGGTACGGCTACATCGATACCCGCAACGCCCAGATCGAGGCGGTCACGATCGACGACGTGCGGCGCGCCGCCAAGCGCCTGTTCGTGGGCCACGACCTGCTGGTCACGGTGGTCGGCCGTCCCAAGGGCCTGGGCCAGGGCGGCTGAGCGCCGCCATTGATCTTTCATCGCGGCGTTGCGCGGAGCCGCAATTGCCGGTGCCGCGGGTCACAAGGTTCGAGCGCGGAGTTCCTGACTTCGTGTACCGGGTCCTGGGCTTCGCCCTCGCCCGGCATGAAAGGCGTAGCGCGGGTGACAGGCGGCTGGACTCGCGCTAGGCGTACCCCATGAAAATCCGCTCCGCGCCTGTCGCCGCCATCCCTTACGAACAGTCCGTCGCCGGCTGTCTCGGTGGCGCCATCGGCCGCTACGGCCTGTCCGAGGCCGAGCTGGCGGGCTGGTTCGATCGGCTTGAGCCCGCGATTGCGCGCCTCAAGGAGGAATACCGTAACCGCCGCTTGCCCCATCTGACTATCCCCGAAGAGAGCGCCGATATTGCCGAGGCGGAAGCGGCCTATGCGAAACTCACCCGGGGCGCGCGCGCCATCATCTTCTTCGGCACCGGCGGGTCGAGCCTCGGCGGCCAGGCGCTGGCGCAGCTCGGCGGCTGGAATATCCCCGGCACGGCCGACGAAGCGCAGAAGCACCGCCCCCGCACGCGCTTCTACGACAACCTCGACGGCCACACGCTGGCCTCCGCGCTGGGCTCGTTCGACGACCTCGGCGCGGCGCGGTTCGTCGTCACCTCCAAGTCCGGCGGCACGCCGGAGACGCTGGTGCAGGCGCTGGCCGCGCTGGCGGCGGTGCAGGCCGCCGGGCTGGAGAAGCGCATCCCTGAGATGTTCCTCGGGATCACCGAGCCCAAGGTGGAGGGCAAGGCCAACGGCCTGCGTACGCTGTTCGAGCAGCACGGCATTCCTTGCCTCGACCACCGTCCGGACATCGGCGGGCGCTTCTCGGTGCTCACCAACGTGGGGCTGCTGCCCGCAATTGCGCGCGGGCTCGACGCGCGAGCCGTGCGCGCCGGCGCCAAGGCGGTTGTGAAGTCGCTCCTGGCTGCCGAGAGCGCGCGCGGCTTCGCGCCGGCCGAGGGCGCCGCGGTGGCGGTGGCGCTCGCGCGCGAGAAGGGCATCCGCACCCAGGTGATGATGCCCTACAGCGACCGGCTCGGGCGCTTCGCGCACTGGTTCGCCCAGCTGTGGGCGGAGAGCCTCGGCAAGGGCGGCCAGGGCACGGCGCCCATCGCCTGCCTCGGCCCCGTGGACCAGCACAGCCAGCTGCAGCTGTTCATGGACGGGCCGCACGAGCACCTGATAACCGTGGTGCGGGCGCCCAGCGCCGGCACCGGGCCGCGCATCGATGCCGATCTTGCCAACGCCGCCGGGCTCGGCTGCCTCGCCGGCCGCACCGCCGGCGACCTGGTGGCGGCGCAATCGCAGGCCCTGCCCGAGGCGCTGGCCCGCGCCGGTCGTCCGGTGCGCACCTTCGACCTCGCCCGGCTTGACGAGGCCAGCCTGGGCGCGCTCATGATGCACATGATGCTGGAGACGATTCTGGCCGCCGACCTGATGGGCGTCGATCCGTTCGATCAGCCGGCGGTGGAACTGGCCAAGGTCATCACGCGCGAGCGCGTCGCGGCGATGTAGGTTGGGTCAACGCCGGCGCAAGCCGGCGGCAGACCCAACATAGCGATGTTGGGTCTCGCTGCGCTCGACCCAACCTACGAAGGGTTGCCATGCCCATCCGCCAGCTCAGGCCCGAGACCGTCAACCGCATCGCTGCCGGCGAGGTGATCGAGCGGCCGGCGAGCGTCGTCAAGGAGCTGGTCGAAAACGCCCTCGATGCCGGAGCGACCGACATCGAGGTCGTCACCGCATCCGGCGGCATCGCGCTGATCCGCGTCACCGACAACGGCAGCGGCATGAGCGCCGCCGACCTGGCGCTGGCGGTGGAGCGGCATGCTACCTCCAAGCTCGCCGACGAGGACCTCTTCAACATCGCCACACTGGGTTTCCGCGGCGAGGCGCTGCCCTCGATCGGGGCCATCGCCCATTTGGCCATCGCCTCGCGCCGGCGCGCGGCGGCCGCGGCGCACGAGACCGTGGTGGACCGCGGCGCCAACGAGGGCGTGCGGCCGGCGGCGCTCAACGCCGGCACCCGCGTGGAGGTGCGCGAGCTGTTCTCCGCGACCCCGGCCCGGCTCAAGTTCCTGAAGTCCGAGCGAGCGGAAAACCTCGGCATTTCAGAGGCGGTCAAGCGCCTCGCGATGGCCAACCCCACCGTGGCCTTCGCCCTCACCACCGGCGAGCGCGCCGGCCTCAAGATGCCGGCGCAGCCGATCGGGCCGGACGGGCATTTGGCCAGGCTCGGCCGCATCATGGGGCGCGAGTTCCTGGCCGACGCGCTGCCCATCGCCATCGAGCGCGAGGGCGTGCACGTGACCGGCTTCGCCGGGCTGCCCACCCTGCACCGGCCCGATGCCGGCCAGCAGTACCTGTTCGTGAACGGCCGCCCCGTGAAGGACCGGCTGCTGATCGGCGCCGTGCGCGCAGCCTACGGCGACCTCGTCCCCAAGCTGCGCCACCCGCTGCTCGCCCTGTTCGTGACGCTCTCCCCGCGCGAGGTGGACGTGAACGTCCACCCCACCAAGGCCGAGGTGCGCTTCCGCGATCCGGGCCGGGTGCGCAGCCTCGTGGCCGGTGCGCTCAGGGCGGCTCTGGAGGCGGCGGGGCACCGGGCGACGGTGGCCGGCGGGCTCGCCGTTGCGGACGTGCTGGCGCGGGCGGGGTTGACGGGGTCAGACCCCGCGGGTCTGTCGCCACCCCGCTCGCAGCGTCTGGCCCCTGGATTCGCCGAGGACTGGCAGGCGCCTCTCGAAGGCCTCGGCATGCCCAGCGGCGATGCCACCGCGGCAGCCGGGCCGCCCGCAGCGGAGCTGCTCGACCGCCCACTGGGCGCGGCGCGCGCGCAGCTGCACGAGACCTACATCGTGGCGCAGACCCGCGACTCGGTGGTGATCGTGGACCAGCACGCGGCGCACGAGCGCCTGGTCTACGAGCGCCTCAAGGCGGCGCTGGCCGACGGCGGCGTGGCGCGCCAGGCCCTGCTGATCCCCGAGGTGGTCGACCTCGACGGCGACGACATGGCGGCGCTCAACGAGGCGGCGCCGGAACTGGAGCAGCTGGGGCTGGCCTTGGAGGGGTTCGGGCCCGGCGCGGTGCTGGTGCGCGAGGTGCCGGCGCTCCTGGGTGCCACCGACGTGAAGAGCCTGGTCAGGGACCTGGCGCGCGAGGCGCTGGGCGATGGCGGTGGCAGCCTGCTCAAGGAGCGGCTGGAGGCGGTGTGCTCCGCCATGGCCTGCCACGGCTCGGTGCGCTCCGGGCGCCGGCTCACGCCGGAGGAGATGAACGCGCTGCTGCGCGCCATGGAGGCCACGCCCCGCTCCGGCCAGTGCAACCACGGCCGCCCCACCTACGTGGAACTCAAGCTCTCCGACATCGAGCGCCTGTTCGGGCGGCGATAGGGCGGCACGCCCTCGGGGCCTGACGCCTTGTCTCCAAGCCCGGCTGGATACCGCCCGGCTGGACGGTTCCCATCCAGCTGCCGGGCGACTGGTTCATCAAGGAAGCTTGCCGCAGCAATATTCATGCCAAATAATGACTTAGGCGCACTTTTTCAAAAAGACGTTGCGCGCGTCACACAACCGCTTGGATTGCAGCAGGTCGAATACTTGTATCTAACATGTTGATCTGCATCCCTTTATCAGATGCAACAGGTACGATGGCGGTCTCCCGCCCCAGGCCGACAGCGGCGGCTTCCCAAGGCCGCCACAAAGACTTCCCAGCGCTGACACAAAGCCGCGCCTAGCTCTCGCTTGGGCATGGGGTCTTGATCGGTGTGGGGCACCGACGCGCACACACGAGGGGAGAGATCGGAAAATGACCATGTGGCGTAGCAGCCTGCTGGCGTTGACCGCGGCGGCCGGCCTGGCGGGGGGAGCAACGCTGGCGGCCGCCGACGGGTTGCCCGGCGGCAGGGGCGGCGAGTGGCCGAATATCCCGTGGACCTGGACGGGTCTCTACGGCGGCGTGCACGTCGGCAGCGCGGACGCGGGAGATGACGCCCTGGTCGGAGGCGTCCAGCTCGGCCGCAACTGGCAGAGCGGCCATATGGTCTACGGCATCGAGGGGGACATCTCGCTGTCGGACTCGGACGCCATCGATTGGATGGGGACCGTGCGCGGGCGCTTCGGCTACCTGTTCAGCCCCGGCATCCTGGGCTACGGCACGGCCGGCCTGGGCATGATCAACTTCGCCCACGGCGGCGACGAGACCGAACTGGTCCTGGGCCTGGGCGTGGAGGGCAAGCTCACGCAGGCAACCTCGGTGCGCCTCGAGTACCTCAACTTCACCGACACCGACATCAACGTCGTGCGCGCCGGCCTGAACTGGAAGTTCAACTGGTGACGGAATGAAAGGTAGACCCGTACGCCGTACGGGTCTGACCACGGGGCACCATCTGTAGATGGTCATTTTCGAAGGGGGTCCGGCCCGGGGGGGCCTGACCCCCTTCTCGTTGGGAAAACGTGGGTCCTCCCGCCGCCGTCGCGCAAAAGGTGACACTTCCCGCACATGCGATATCCGACATCTGTTACGGTAGAGCTACGGGCGTGATCTCGCCCGGCTGCAACTTTGGTGCGCAGCTGCGGCGGCACCGGGTCACAAGTGTCAGCACCGGCACCGGATGCCGCCCGACATTGGCCAAGCCTCGCGGCCCGCTCTAGGATGCGGCGACGGCCACTGCCAAGCCATATCGGGGACGCCCATGTCGAACTCCACGCCCGCAGAGCTCACGCACTTCATCGGCGGCAAGCCCGTGAAGGGCACGTCAGGCCGCTTCGGCGACGTCTTCCAGCCGATGGACGGCTCGCTGCGCGCCCGCGTGCCGCTGGCCTCCAGGGCGGAGGTGGCCGCCGCGGTGGAGAACGCCAAGGCGGCGCAGCCGGCCTGGGCCGCCACCAACCCGCAGCGCCGCGCCCGCGTTCTCATGAAGTTCCTGGAGCTCGCCCACCGCGACTACGACAAGCTTGCGGACGTGCTCGCGCGCGAGCACGGCAAGACCGTCGCCGACGCCAGGGGCGACATCCAGCGCGGCCTGGAGGTGGTGGAGTTCGCCATCGGCATCCCGCATCTCATGAAGGGCGAGTACACCGAGGGCGCCGGCCCCGGCATCGACCTTTACGCCATGCGCCAGCCGCTGGGCGTGGTAGCGGGCATCACCCCCTTCAATTTCCCGGCCATGATCCCCTTGTGGAAGTGCGCGCCCGCCCTCGCCTGCGGCAACGCCTTCATCCTGAAGCCGTCCGAACGCGACCCCGGCGTGCCCCTGATGCTGGCGGAACTGTTCATCGAGGCCGGGCTGCCGGCCGGCATCCTCAACGTCGTCAACGGCGACAAGGAGGCCGTGGACGCCATCCTGGAGCACCCGGATATCCAGGCCATCGGCTTCGTCGGCTCCACGCCCATCGCCGCCTACATCTACGCCCAGGGCTGCGCGGCGGGAAAGCGCGTGCAGTGCTTCGGTGGCGCCAAGAACCACATGATCGTCATGCCCGACGCCGACATGGACCAGGCCGTCGATGCTCTCGTCGGCGCCGGCTACGGCTCGGCCGGCGAGCGCTGCATGGCCGTCTCCGTGGCCGTGCCGGTCGGGCCGAAGACGGCGGATATTCTGGTCGGCCGGCTCATTCCGCGCGTGGAGAGCCTGAAGATCGGCCCCTCCACCTCGGCGGATGCGGACTTCGGTCCGCTGGTGACGGCGGCGCACCTGAAGAAGGTCAAGGACTACGTCGCGCTCGGCATCGAGGAGGGGGCCAAGCTGAAGGTTGACGGCCGCGACTTCAAGATGCAGGGCTACGAGAACGGCTTCTACATGGGCGGCTGCCTGTTCGACGAGGTGAAGCCCTACATGCGCATCTACAAGGAGGAGATCTTCGGCCCGGTGCTTTCGGTGGTGCGCGCCAGGACTTACGAGGAGGGCCTCAAGCTCGCCTCCGACCATGAGTACGGCAACGGCGTCGCCATCTTCACCCGCGACGGCGACGCCGCCCGCGACTTCGCCGCCAAGGTCAACGTCGGCATGGTGGGCGTCAACGTGCCGATCCCGGTGCCGCTCGCCTACTACACCTTCGGCGGCTGGAAACGCTCCGCCTTCGGCGACCTCAACCAGCACGGGCCGGACTCGGTGCGGTTCTATACCAGGACCAAGACGGTCACCTCGCGCTGGCCGAGCGGCGTGAAGGAAGGCGCGGAATTCGTGATCCCGACGATGAAGTAGGCGTGGGGCGGATTAGCGCGAAGCGCGTAATCCGCCGATACTCGTAGGGTCATCGCATCTTGGCCGGCTCGCAGGTCACGACCTCGTCGACGACGCTGAGCACTTGGTTACGAGCGCGGTCATCGAGATGCGGGGTGCCCCACCGGCACCTGATCATCGTTCCAAAGATCGTCGCCGAGACGTGCGTCTCGCAGAAGCGGCGTTTACCGAATCTTAGACAATCGGAGCCACAGTTGCGCCCATCCAGACATCTGGATCGAGTGGCCCCGTCCACTCTGACGCCTCCCTGTCAACTCTTGAGCCGCGTTCGCGCGGCTCATTTTTTGCCCGCCCGTCACCCGGAAGCCGAGCCGCCGGCCCTCGTCGAGGCCCAGGATATGCGCGGCGGCCCTTAACGGCTGGGACACTGTCCCCGGTCCCCCGCAGCCATGCTCAACTGATGCTCGGCATTCGCTGTCATCGGGACCGGAACGGCATGGACACCACCAGCAACCTCAACCTTCCCTTCATCGCGGCCGCGCAGGCCCAGAAGCATGTCACCCACAACGAGTCGCTGCGCGTGCTCGACGCCGTCGTGCAGCTGATGGTCCTCGACAAGGACCTGGTCGCGCCGCCGGGCTCGCCGGCCGAAGGCGAGCGCTTCATCGTGGGGCCGGCCTCGAGCGGCGCATGGACGGGGCAGACGGACAAGGTCGCCGCCTGGCAGGACGGGGCATGGGCGTTCTACACCCCCCGCACAGGCTGGCTCGCCTGGGCCGCCGACGAGGGCCGGCTCTACGCGTGGAGCGGCAGCGGCTGGAGCGCGCTCCCGGCCGGCAGCCTCGACAACGTCGTGGAGGATGCCGCACCGCAGCTCGGCGGCGACCTCGACGCCAACGGCCACAATATCGGCTTCGACGACGGCACCGGCCTCACCGACGACGCCGGCAACGGGCAGGTCGTCTTCCACACGACAGCATCGGCCGTGAACCGGATCGGCATCACCAACGCCGCCGCCGGCTCCGCCCCCCAGATCGCCGCCGAAGGCGCCGACGCCAACATCGACCTCCGCCTCGCCCCCAAGGGCACCGGCATCGTCCGCAGCGCCGCCCAGTTCGCCGTGTCGGCGGGGACGTATCCGCCCTTGCGAACAGAGCGAACGACCGCCGGCACCAGCAATACGGTCGGAGTCTCACAATTCCTTGCCACATCCTCTGGAAACATCATCGACGGATTCGCCGTCAATCACGATTTTGCAATCCAAGATAATAGCGCGACCATCAACACCATAGGATCCATTCAGTTTGCGCGTTCTGGCGCAGATAACTCTGGTCGGTTCCGAGTATTACCCACTAATTCTGGCTCTCAGGCTGCTCAATTCGAGATCGCGCCGGCAGGGAACCCTTATTTTCCAAGCGTCGCAACTACCGCCAGCGCCTCGAATGCTGTTCTGAATAACGCATCGTCACCTGCGAATGAACTTCTGCGATCCACATCTTCCATTCGATACAAGTCTGTGGTCGAGAATATTGATCCGTGCTACGCCGATAACGCGTTGAAGCTTCGCCCTGTCTGGTATCGTTCGAAGTGCCCCGCGGACGATCCAACCTGGTCCTGGTATGGCCTAGTCGCGGAAGAAGTGGCCGCGATCGAACCACGATTGGTCTGTTGGGGCTATGGTACAGACGGTAAGACGATCGTAGAGAGGGAGGAAGACGGACGGGTTGTCCGGGAGACCACATTCAAGCGGGGCGCACACCTAGTTCCTGACGGCGTGGCCTACGACAGATTGGTTGTTTTGCTCCTCAGCATTGTCAAGCGCCAGGAGACCAGAATCAGAGACCTTGAAGTCAAGTCCAACTGAGTGGAGAGCTGAGGATCTTCCAAATCATTTCCGTCTGATGAAAACGTACGTTGGACTCGTTGGGCAAAATTCTTCAGCTAGAGGGCCACCAATTTGCCCCAGTAGCTGCAGAGAATAGTCGTCCCGGCTAAGCGCAGCACGGCTTATCTGAAATGCCGGCAGTAGGTCAATAACCTCATCGACGAATGGGTCATACAATTCAGCGAAGATTGTGCGAGGAGGGAATCTCTCCAGGGCGCTCTGGGCGCCTTTGATTACATCTGCCTCCGCGCCTTCAACGTCCAGCTTCCAGATATCCGCCCCTCCGTCTTTCAGAACATGATCGACCGTTGTAATTTTCACGTCCTGTCGAGTACCATCAAAGAGAGACGGAAACAGGGATATCATCTTCTGCGAGATGGTGTGGCCTTGATTGTGTGCACGCGACAGTTGGAGTTCGGCGCGGCCTTCTTGTGTACCAAAGGCGCACTCCCAGACGGTCAATCGACCTTGGGAACGCTCTTCGAGTGACCTGAGCCGTACGCCTAAGCTCTGCTCGGGCTCCCCACAAACGACGTGACTTGCTCCGCAAGCGAGAGCGTCTGCGGCCGAGACACCAATATTCGCTCCAGCATCGAGGACGATATCACCGGGTCGCACGTATCTTTGAAATAATAAACGGTCGATATCAGCTTGGGGGTTTCGAAGGGCGTGCAAGAATCCGAGCGCGTAGCGCCGCTCATGAGGAAAACGAAGATCAAGCTTAATCGGTAAACCACCGATTTCAACTGTAATACTACCTTCGTTTGGAAGCAGACCATCCTCCTCCCACACGTACTTCTTCGAGTCACCGGCAACCTGCTGTCGGTGAGCATTTCCTTGGTCCATTTGCCCGCACCTCTCCTCAACTCATACAATAGCAAGGCTCCTCATCGCTCCGCGGATTCCCAGGCACCTTATCGCAGGTAAAGGCGACCGTGCCTTGGCCAGGACTCTGACCCCCATTTGTCCTTGACGGCCGCGAGCACGCAGGCATGCTTGCGTCGAACCTACCCTGCGAAGCAGCGGAGTGCTGGCAAGCGTTGTAGCAGATTTACAGCGTACTGCCCAATGCTTTTTGCGTACCTCCCCACTGCAACAGGAGCAACGAGAACCAATGCCCCCCAACGCCGCCCCGCCTCGCGTCGTGAGCCTGATAGCCAGCGCCACCGAGATGCTGTGGGCGCTGGGGCGGGGCGAGGCGCAGGTCGGGCGCAGCCACGAGTGCGACTTTCCGCCGGAGGTG
>DATBKR010000418.1:0-10287 GCA_036555805.1 Hyphomicrobiaceae bacterium
TGGGCGTGGAAGGCCGAGAGCGGCGGCACCATCGGCAACCAGCTCAAGCGTCTCGGCGCCTCCTGCGACTGGTCGCGCGAGCGCTTCACCATGGACGAGGGCCTGTCCAGGGCCGTCCTCAAAGTGTTCGTCGACCTCTACAACGAGGGCCTGATCTACAAGGATAACCGGCTGGTCAACTGGGATCCGGAGTTCCAGAGCGCGCTCTCCAACCTCGAGGTGGACGACATCGAGCACACCGGGAGCTTCAAATGGGCGCGTGATCAGAAGGACAAGGACGGCAACCCGATCCCCTTCAATACCGCGGCACTTGCGAAGGTGCTCGATCGCGATCCCAACGGGCACATGTACTATTTCCGCTATCCTTTGAGCGGCGTTGCCTACGGTCCTGCCGATCCCTCGACGTTTCTGACAGTCGGCACCACCCGGCCCGAGACCATGCTGGGCGACACCGCAGTCGCGGTGCACCCGGATGATGAGCGCTACAAGGGCCTTATCGGCAAGATGGTGACGCTGCCGCTGGTTGGTCGCGAGATCGCGATCATCGCGGACGACTACGCCGATCCGGAGAAGGGCTCGGGCGCGGTCAAGATCACGCCGGCGCACGACTTCAACGACTACAAGGTCTACAAGCGCCACCCCGAGATCGGCCTGATCAACATCCTCGATCCCAAGGCGCGGCTCAACGAGAACGTGCCCGAGAAATACCGCGGCCTCGACCGCTTCGTTGCCCGCAAGCAGGTGGTGGCAGACCTGGAGGCGGCCGGACTGCTCGACAAGATCGAGCCCACGACCCACGCGGTCCCGCACGCGCAGCGTGGCGGCGCCATCATCGAGCCGTGGCTCGCCGACCAGTGGTACGTCAACGCCGCGGAGCTGGCGAGGCGCGCCATCGCCGTGGTCGAGAACGGCGAGACCAGGTTCATCCCGCAGAATTGGGAGAAGACCTACTTCGAGTGGATGCACAACATCGAGCCCTGGTGCATCTCGCGCCAGATCTGGTGGGGCCACCAGATCCCCGCGTGGTACGGCCCCGACGGCAAGGTGTTCGTCGCTCTCGACGAGGCCGGCGCGACCAAGCAGGCGAAGGCCTACTACGGGAAGGACGTGGCGTTGGAGCGCGATCCCGACGTCCTCGACACCTGGTTCTCCTCCGCGCTGTGGCCGTTCTCGACGCTCGGGTGGCCGGACGAGACCCCGGAGGTGAAGCGGTTCTATCCGACCAGCGCGCTCGTCACCGGCTTCGACATCATCTTCTTCTGGGTGGCGCGCATGCTGATGATGGGGCTCCACTTCATGAAGGAGGTGCCCTTCCGCGACGTCTACATCCATGCCCTCGTCCGCGACGAGAAGGGGCAGAAGATGTCCAAGACCAGGGGCAACGTCATGGACCCCCTGGACATCATCGACGGTGTCGACCTCGACACTCTGATCCAGAAGCGCATCGACGGGCTCATGGACAAGAAGGACGCCGCCCGCGTTACCAGGGAGACCCGCAAGGACTACCCCAGCGGCATCGCCGCCTACGGCGCTGACGCGCTCCGCTTCACGCTGGCCGCCATGGCGGCGCAGGGCCGCGACATCAAGCTGTCCATCAAGGCGGTGGAGGGCAACCGCAACTTCGCCACCAAGCTCTGGAACGCCACGCGCTTCGCCGAGATGAACGGCTGCGTGCGCGATGCCCGCTTCGATCCAAAGACGGTGAAGGAGACGGTGAACCGCTGGATCGCCGGCGAGGTCGCGCGTACCGCCGCGGCCGTCACCGGCGGCATCGAGGCCTACAGGTTCAACGAGGCCGCCGGTGCCATCTACGAGTTCACCTGGGGCACGTTCTGCGACTGGTACCTGGAGCTGACCAAGCCGGTGCTGGACGGCGACGACGAGGCCGCCAAGGGCGAGACGCGCGCCTGCACCGCCTGGGCGCTCGACCAGATCCAGAAGCTCTTGCACCCCTTCATGCCCTTCATCACCGAGGAACTCTGGGGCCGGCGCGACGCCGCCCGCGCCGCGGGCGACGGGCTCCTGTGCCTCAGCGCCTGGCCGGCGTTCGCGGGCCTGGCCGACCCGGAGGCGGACGCGGAGATCGGCTGGCTGATTGCACTCATCGGCGAGGTCCGCTCCGTGCGCTCGGAGATGAACGTGCCGGGCGGCGCGAAAATCCCGCTGGTGCTGGTGGGGGCCGGCAAGGCCGCGCGCGCCCGCGCCGGCCGCTACGAGGAGACCGTCAAGCGCGTGGCCCGCATCGAGACCATCGCGTTCGCGAAGGCCCCGCCCAAGGGCGCCGCGCAGATCGTGCTCTCCGACGCGACGGCGGCGCTGCCCTTGGCCGGCATCATCGACATGGATGCCGAGCGTGCACGCCTGGAGGGCCAGATCGCCAGGGAGCAGGCCGAGATTGCCAAGGTCGACGCCAAGCTCGGCAACGCCGACTTCGTGGCCAAGGCCCCGCCCGAGGTGGTCGAGGAGAACCGCGAGCGCAAGGCCGCCTTCGAGGCCGCCGTGAAGAAGCTCAAGGCCGCGCTGAAGCGGGTGGAGGCCGTGTAGGGCGTAGGGTGCGTTAGGGCCGAAGGCCCGTAACGCACCATCGGTGCGCACGGCGCCCGCCATGTTGCGTTACGCGCTTCGCGCTAACGCCACCTACGGGTGCGTCGCGCGGTTGCCGCATATCTGGCGCAGGGCGCGCCAGTCGTCGTCGGCGAGGGCGGGCGTGGCGGGATAGGCGGGCCGCGACTCGGCAAGGCGGGCGCGTTCGGCCGAAAACGGGTGCGTGCGCAGGAGGCCGATCTCGCCGATCGCCGAGCCCCGCTCGCGCTCCGCGACGCGCTTGAAGAAGCCCGCAAACCCCTGGGGCGAGATCTGCGCCTTCTCCAGAATCCGCAGCGCGTGGGCGTCCGCTTCGCGCTCGGCGGCGCGCGAGTAGCCGAGCTGTGTCAGGACGAGGCCGACGTTGGCGAGCGCCCCGCCGCTTCCGCCGAGCATCAGCTCCGCCGCGGCGCTGAGCCCGATCACCCGGATGATGGCGGTCTCGGGATGCAGTTCGAGGCCGTGCCCCATCTCATGGGCCAGCACACCGGCGACCTCGTCCGGACCCTTGGCCTGCTCGATGAGGCCGCGGGTAAGGACGATCTGCTCGCCGGGCGCGGCGAAGGCATTGACCAGGCTCCAGTCGAGCACGCGGATGTCGAAGCGCTTGCCGCCGGTCGCCGCCGACAGCCGCTCGGTCAGCCGGCCGAGCGCGACGTTGCCTTCGGGCGTCTGGCAGGTGCCGCGGCCCTGGCTCATCGACTGCACCACCTGCCGGCCCAGGGACTGGCGCAGCTGGGCGGGCAGCAATCCGGCAAGGCTGCGTGCCGGGCTCACGTCCGCCACCCACAAGGCGGCCACGCCCAGGGCGACCAGGACGCACACGCCCAGCAGCGGCCGCGCGAAGCGCCAGCGCTGCGACGCGGCCGTCAGCTGCGAGGCCCTGTCGGCCAGCGCGGCGACGAAGGCGCGGTCGGCCAGGAACAGCGTGGCGCCGGGCGTCGCCGCGCAGCTGAGCAGCACGTCACCCGACGACCGGCCGATGGGCGATGCTGCAGCGAGTTCGCCGTAGGACCAGACGAACGCCGCCTGCCCGCCGCCCGGCGCAACCTCGACGCCCTGCGAGACGAGGCGCACGGCAGCGGGCGAGGCCGCGGCCGTGCGGCCGTCGCTGAAACGGCCCTCGTAGGTCCCAGGCGCGTCCCTAGAAGGCGTCGACATCGAAGACCTGCGAGAGCCCTTCACCGCGCCGCATGGGATCCTCGGCGCGCTGCGCGATCTCGGTGACCGGGACCAGCCCGTCGATGCTCAGCCGCTCGACCACATAGCGCACGGCGCGCGCCTGGGCGACGGGCGCCAGCAGTCCGAGCGTGAGCGAGACGATCAGCAGGTTGCTGATGACCAGCCAGATCATGCTCCATGTCGTCAGGTTGCCCTTGAACGTGGCACCTTCGTACGAGGTCTGTGCGGCGAAGTGGTTGAAGGCGCCTGCCTGGTACCAGGCGACGATGAGTCCGAAGAGGAGGTAAAAGGCCACCATGACCGGCACGATCGCGGCCACCGCCTTGGGGTTGATGGAGGGCGGGCGGCCAGGGACTGCTGCGGGCTGCGCATCGAACCCGACGAGATACATCGAGACTGCCACGCCGGCGCTGGCCGCCACGAACAGCAGGACGGTGCCGACCCAGGCGACGGCAAAGCGGCCATAGAGCGGTCTGGAGCGGGCCAGGAAGCTGAACGGCCGGTTGCCGAAGCGCATATCGTTGCTGAGCAGGCCCTGCAGCTTGGTGGCGCGCCACGGCATGATCCACCCGAGCGTGAAGGGAATCAGGAGCGCCGTCCAGAAGTAGGTCCAGGCAAAGCGGAGCGAGCTGCCCTCGAGGCCGCCGCGGATGCCCCGCCAGCGCGTGCGGGCGAGCCGGTAGCGCAATGCCCGGTGGATCGCCACGCCGATCAGAAAGAAGATGACGGCGTAGGCCAGCAGCTGGAAGGCCGGCAGCAGCCGCGACTGCGGGCCCAGCAGGTAGACGAGCGCGAACCCGACCACCAGGAAGGGCACGAAGAAGCAGAACAGCACCACCAGGAAGCCGAGGAACAGCTCCTTGCCGGTGCCGGTGTACTCGAGCGGCTCGCCGTTGAGCCGGATCGCCGACCAGATGCGGCGGCGGACCTCCGTCTTGCCCCAGAAGTGATAGATGCCGAGCGTGAGGAGCCGGAGGATGAAGTTGACGATGCTGAGCCCGATCAAGCCGGACTGCTGTTTCCATGTGAGGGCCAGCGGCTCCGCGCCATAGCGTTGAGGCGCCGCGGCAAGACTGTCTCTCCCGGTAGGCATGCATTCCCCCTTCTGGCCAACTGGGCCGTGCTGTCTCGCGGATATATTGGGCAGTTCTGGGAGTGTCGAGACGGCCAGGCCCGCCATGGGCCGTATGCACCGCAAGTGTGTAGCCGCAATGCAACTGTCCGCGGGCTGATCCAGCCTAGAGATCCCACTCCGACGCGAAGCGGCAGACGTGGGACGGGCGAGTTCCTCCGAGGCGCAGAACGCTTCGGCGAGGTGCGTCCAAATGATGCGGGGGAGGTCGTCCGGCGATGTGCCTCTGCTGCACCGCCGGCACATGCGTCAGGCACCCTGACCAAACTATTCCGAGAACAAGCGCTTAGATGGCGCGCGAAAACGGTGGGAAAAACGCCTGTCGCCGTCGGATGTGCATGGCTGTGGCCGGCGCGCCACCCTACCTGCCACTTTGGAGCCACAAAGAGAAGACAGACTGCAACCGTTAGAGTCTTGGTAGTGGTTGCCGGTTCGGCGGGCCGGCAGTGCGCACGATCCAGATACGGTCTCGGCCTCGGGATAGATGCGGCGCAGCTCGGGCGCTCATGGCGTTCGGAGCGGGGTAGGTTGCGGCTTGGCGGATGTGAGAAAGCTCGAGACGGTCATGGATGCGGGGACGCTCAACCATAACCAGACCGGCTGGCGGACGGTTTTGCGTGCCGTGCGTTGCATAGGCATGAAACGCGCATCCACTCGCACCGTCGTGGCGCAGCCGGGCAGGCCCATGGCGAGGCCCAGACTGTCGCTGCTGGGCACGCTTGCCGGGGTTGCAGCCCTCTCAGCCGCAGCCTTGGCCGGCTTGACGGGCGGCGCCGGCGCGCAGCAGACGCGGGCCTACAGCTCCGCCCAGGCGGCCATCGACGGCGGCCTCGGCGCTTACCAGTCGGGGCGGCGCGAGGCGGCCATTGCCGCGCTGACCGAGGCGGCGGCGCGCGGCGACGCATCGGAGAAATTCGTCGCCGAGTTCTACCTCGCGCGCCTGTATTCCCAGAACCTCGGCGGCGGCGCCGACCACACCAAGGCGTTCGTGCTGTTCCGCAAGCTGGCGGACGAGAACGTCAACGTCGATCCCGAGACCAGCCAGCGCGCGCCGTTCGTGGCCAAGGCCCTGATCGCGCTGGCGGGCTACGTGCGCGCCGGCATCAAGGAGATCGACCTGCCGCCCAATCCGGCCCGCGCTGACGACTACCTGCATCACGCCGCGGTGTTCTTCGGCGACAAGGATGCGCAATTCGAGCTGGCGCGCGTCTATCTGGCCGATGACGGAAACAGCGACGACGTGAGACGCGGCCTGCACTATCTGTCGGCGCTGACGGAGGAGAGCTACGCGCCCGCGCAAGCGGTGCTCGCCGACCTGTTCTGGCGCGGACGGTACGTAAAAAAGGACGAGCGGCGCGCCCTGGCGCTCGCCACCATGGCCACCGAGGGCGCTCCGGCGCACGAGCGCATCTGGATCGAGGATGCGTACGCCACGATCTTCTGCGCCAGCACTCCGGCCGCGCGCGAGGAGGCGGGACAGCTGGTGGCGCGCTGGCGCAGGATGTTCGCCCCGCCTGTCGCGGACGCGTCCACCCTCATGGGGCTCGGCGCGCGCGAGCTGTTACCCGAGCGCCAGTGCGCGAGCGGCGAAAAGGTGGCGCTGGGGGCTCCCCGGGTGAAGGCCGAGCCGCCAGCAGCGGCGGAGCCCGCGGGTCACGGGCCGCTGAAGGGCGCGGCAGCCCCGTTGGGCTTCCGCGCGGCCGGCTTCATCGAGGCCGCAGCCGCCAAGAAATAGGCACCGTCGCCTCGTTCGCCGGCAGCGCGAACGCCAGCTCTCGTCAGCCTAGGCCACGTACTCAATTGGAGCCACCACCGCGTTCTCACGGCTTCCGCAACGGTCGATGTATTCGCAGTAGCGGACGTCCGTATACCGCTGCCGCACGGTGAATGAGTGCACAGAAGAGGACTCAGCGAGCACCCTCACCGACCACGACGAAAGGTGCCCAGTTCGCGGGATGTGCGAAGCCTTCGGCCTCGATCAGGGCCAACATGGAGCGGCGCAGAGCTTCGGCGCGGCCGATCTTGGGGTCGGCCTTGATCTCATCGAAGGTCTTGATGATGAGCCGCACCGTCGCCTGGGAGTTCACTGCCCAGTGCGACACGAGCAGAGCGCGGGCTCCCGCGTAGAAGAAGGCGCGGGCAAGCCCGGACAGCGCTTCGTCGGAGCCCGGATCTGTGCCTCCGCCGGCAGCCGTATTGCAGGCCGACAGCACAATCCAATCAGCATCAAGTTTAAGACTCGCAACCTCAGACGCAGTGAGGAGCCCATCGTCTTCCTCGCTCGGCCGCCCAGGCGGGGTAAGGATGAGTGCAGGCTCAGCTTTCAAGCCGACCATCCCGGACTCGCGGGCGAGCAACCCATGCGTGGCGAAGTGCACGACGCGGGCGTTGGCGAGCGCGCCACTGCCAGACAGCAGCTTGATCGTCTTCTCGGTGGCGTTGTCGCCGAGATGCACGCTGGCCTGGGATGCCCCGGTGGCCTGCGCCACCGCACACAGCTCGTCGGCGGTTTCGGGCAAAGGATACTGCCTGCGGATCAGGTCGACGTCAGCGAGGTTGCCGCGAAAGAATTGTGACAGCGGCGCGCGCACCGAACGGCTCGCCACGCGCAATCCTTCGGGCCGGTGCTTTGGACAGCTTTGCCGGCCCCAAGCACTCCTGTCATCGCCGGTTGGGCCGGCGAGCAAGGGATTGCCGAAACCGATGAAGGGTTGCGTCGCCTTGCTCGCCTTGGCGAACTGGCGCAGGGCCTTGAGCGAGGTCACCGAGGGCAGGATCGTGATCGCGTGGCGGCGGGCAAGCCACGCCGCATGAACATAGTCAGCCGCATTGGCGGACAGCGCTGTCGGTGGCTTCTCGGTGACGAGAGCCTGGAACGGTATCGCGGTCAGGGCGCCCGATGGCACGATAAGCAGATGCTTGTCTTTGATGAGGTCTTCAATCGCGCCGAACAGTGCCACGTAAAGTGTATGCGCCCTGGCAAGATCGAAAGGCAGCGGCCCTCCGGCAGCGATTTCGGCAGGGTCTGATGGGGAAGTGAGGGCTCTGGCGCAGCGCGTGCCGCCCTCGCCGTCCCAGGCTGCCTGGTCGAGGCCGCAGCGCAGTGCGGCAACATTCCCGATCAGAGATTTCGTAGCGAAGCTGCTGCGGGCCCAGCGCACGTTCGTGTTGGTTACGGCCCAGACGAACGTCCCCTCATCGATGGGTGCCGCCTGCTCCGTGTCGAAGAACACAATCAACGCTTCGTTCGCGGCCAATTGCGCCTGCGCCGCTTCGATGGCCAAGGCCTCCGGGTTGGCGAGCGCCGAGTAGTCGGGAAACTCCTTCCCCAACCGTTTGTCGATTTCGCTCATCCTCAAATCGATAGCAGCGAGGCGTGCGCTCAAGGCCTGCTCGACGGCTGCGTCCCGGCGGCCGGATGGACCTGATCGCGCTTCGATCAAGAGCTTTTCTTTTTCCTGCCATTCAGCGGCTAGGTCCTGGCGTTGCCGGACCAACTGCGCCAGGGCTCCATTGCCCTTGGCCAGCCGCACCGCCATTTGCGCTAGTGAGGCGACAGCTTCGGAGCCTTGTGCCGATTGCCCAGCTTGAAACGTCGTACGCATCAATTCGGGAAGCCGAGCGTGCTCTCGCTCGGCGAGCGCGTAGGCAACCTGGATCCATTCCGCGAACCGTCTGCGTGCTCTCGTCGCCTCGCTCTCGGCCTTGCCGGTCAAGGCTTGACCTATCGTGTCATTGCTGCGCCTGGAGCGGCGGATCATCATCTCTGCGCTGCGTCGATAGGCGGCTTCTGCGTTCGCGAAATCACGCTGTAGGCGATATGCGTTCGCCAGGTTATACAGCGCCGCGCCGACATCGGGATGATCCGAGCTCAGGCGCTTCTCCCAGACCGCCAGCGCTCGCTTGTAGTGCCTCTCTGCATCTGCGTACCGGCCCAACCGGTGATAGAGCGTGCCGAGATTGTTGTAGGCTGGACCTAAGACAGAATTGTCGGCGCCAAGCACTTTTTCCCTGATGCTGAGCGATCGCCTGTAGAGAGGCTCGGCTTCACTGAACTTGTTCAGGGAAGTTTATGTAGCGGCGAGGTTGCGCATGACCTCACAATCAGATCAGCTTGCAACTTCTCCTAAGGGTCAGGTTCGACTGCTCGCCCGTCGCTCCGACCACTCTGGAGTCTCCCACCGAGCGGACCACTTCACGGCAATGTGATCACACGTCGGAGGGTCACAGGGAAAGAGCCTCGGCTTCCTGTCGCGCGAGCCAGGCCCCGCCACTCACGCTTCGTGCTAGGTGCTGCCGTCAGGCCACAAGACCAGCATTCCACCGAGAAGGCCTTGACGATGTGTACCATGGAAGGGTACATTCTGCATCAGCAGAGGGCGTGGCATGATCGTCGACTTCCGGGACGGCTGGCTGCGCGCATTCTTTGTGGACGACGTTCGCTCGCGGAACATTCCCGCTGATCTGGAGGATCGGCTGTTCCGAAAGCTCCAGATGCTGGACGACGCAGCGACCGACCAGGATCTGCGGGTGCCGCCCAGCAATCATTTCGAGAAGCTGAGCGGCAAGCTGAAAGGGTACCACTCGATCCGCGTGAACCAGAAATGGCGGCTTGTCTTTCGCTGGGATGGTGAGCGCGGAGAAGCCAGCCATGTGTACCTCGACGACCATAGCTACGGGTGAGACGAGCCATGCTGATGACAAAGCGCAAGCCGGCAACGGTCGGGGAGATCCTGGTCGAGGAGTTCATGGAGCCCATGGGGCTGACCCAGCAGGCCCTGGCCGATGCGATGGGGGTCCAGCGCAAGCACGTCAACCAGCTGTGCAAGGGCCGTCGCTCCGTAACCGCGCCGACTGCCTTGATCCTTGCGCGCGTGTTCGGCAACAGCCCAGAGTTCTGGCTGAACGTGCAGCGGCGCTCCGACCTGTGGAAGGCGATGAACTCGCCGGACGGGCGCGCGCGCATCGAGCGCGCGCGCCCTATCCGCGCTGCCGCATGAGGCTGCGGTGTTTGGCTTCGGTCAACTGCCGCTTCTGAGGCGTCGGTCAAGGTTCGCGTCAACCGCTGGCCAGTCCTCCTTGGGTCACCAGCGGTAAGTCCCAGGTAAGTCCCCAACAAGCAACCCATTTCCGTTTCGCATCCGACAACAGACGTGAGCCCAGTATCGCTCCATGTAATTGAGTACGCGGACTACCGCGGGGCCATGCGGAGGGCGCCGTCGAGGCGGATGCACTCGCCGTTGAGCATCGGGTTCTCGCAGATGTGCACCGCCAGCGCCGCGTACTCGGTGGGGCTGCCGAGGCGGGCCGGGAACGGCACGGACGCGGCCAGCGACTTCCTCGCTTCCTCGGACAGGTTGTCGAACATGGGCGTCAGGAACAGGCCCGGC
>DATBKR010000419.1:0-2753 GCA_036555805.1 Hyphomicrobiaceae bacterium
CTGATCCGCTGGTCCGCCAGGAACCTGGTCCTCGTCTTCATCGCCGCCGTTCTCGCCGCAGGCGCGGGCATCTACGCGCTGCGCCACGTGCCGCTCGACGCCATCCCCGACCTGTCGGACACGCAGGTCATCATCTACACCGAGTATTCGGGCCAGGCGCCGCAGGTGATCGAGGACCAGGTCACCTATCCGCTGTCCACGGCCATGCTGTCGGTGCCGAAGGCACGCGTGGTGCGCGGGTTCTCCTTCTTCGGGGTGTCGTTCGTCTACGTCATCTTCGAGGACGGCACCGACATCTACTGGGCGCGCTCGCGCGTGCTTGAATACCTCTCCGCGGCAGCGCGGGCGCTCCCCGCGGGCGTGACGCCCTCGCTCGGGCCCGATGCCACCGGCGTCGGCTGGGTCTACCAGTACGCCGTCATGGCCGACAAGCGTTCCCTCGCCGAGCTGCGCGCCACGCAGGACTGGCAGGTGCGGTTCGCGGTCGCCAGGGCGGAAGGCGTGGCCGAGGTCGCCAGCCTGGGCGGCTTCGTCAAGCAGTACAGCGTGGTGGTCGATCCGCGCCGGCTCAAGGCCTTCGACATCACCCTCGACAAGGTCCGCAACGCCATCCGCGCCTCCAACATGGACGTGGGCGGCCGCGTGGTCGAACTGGCCGAGACCGAGTTCATGGTGCGCGGGCGCGGCTATCTGCGCGGCATCCAGGACATCGAGCAGATCGTCCTCAAGTCCGAGGGCGGCGCCCCGGTCCTGGTGCGCGACGTGGCCCGCGTCGAGCTTGCCCCCGACGAGCGGCGCGGCGTCGCCGAGCTCAACGGCGAGGGCGAGATCGTCTCCGGCATCGCCGTGCAACGCTACGGCCAGAACGCCCTGTCGGTGATCGAGAACGTCAAGGCGCGCATTGCCGAGATCCTGCCGAGCCTGCCGGAGGGGACCAGCATCGTCCCGGTCTACGACCGGTCCGAACTCATCCACCGGGCCATCGACACCCTCAAGCGCACGCTGTTTGAGGAGAGCGCGATCGTCGCGCTGGTGTGCGTCGTATTCCTGCTGCATGTCCGCAGCGCCCTGGTGGCCATCGTCACCCTGCCGCTCGGCATCCTGATCGCCTACATCCTCATGCACGCGCTGGGGATCTCCTCCAACATCATGTCTCTGGGCGGCATCGCCATCGCCATCGGCGCCATGGTCGACGCCGCGATCGTCATGATCGAGAACGCGCACAAGCACCTGGAGCGGGCACTGCCGGACAAGCCACGCATCGAGGTTCTCATCGAGGCTGCCAGCGAGGTGGGACCGGCGCTGTTCTTCTCGCTGCTCATCATCACCGTATCCTTCCTGCCGATCTTCACGCTGGAGGCGCAGGAAGGCCGGCTGTTCAAGCCTCTGGCCTACACCAAGACTTTCGCCATGGCGGCGGCGGCGCTCCTCTCGGTGACGCTCGTCCCTGCCCTCATGGTGCTGTTCGTGCGCGGGCGCATCGTGGCTGAATCGCGCAACCCGGTGAACCGGTTCCTGATCTGGGTCTATCGCCCGGTCATCTGGGGCGTCCTGCGCGCCAAGGTTCTCACCGTCACCTTGGCCTTGGCCGTGCTGGTGGCGAGTATGTGGCCAGCGACGAGGCTCGGCGCGGAGTTCATGCCCAACCTCAACGAAGGCACGCTGTTCTACATGCCGACCACGCTGCCGGGCCTGTCCGTCACCGAGGGTGCGCGCCTTCTCCAGATCATGAACAAGATCATCATGCGCTTCCCGGAGGTGAAGAGCGTGGTGGGCAAGGTCGGCCGCGCCGGCACGGCGACCGACCCGGCACCGCTGGAGATGTTCGAGACGATTATCAACCTGAAGCCGCAGAGCGAATGGCGGCCGGGCATGACCATCGACAAGCTGATCAACGAGCTGGACAAGGCCCTGCAGTTCCCGGGGGTCTCGAACGCCTGGACCATGCCCATCAAGGCGCGCATCGATATGCTCGCCACCGGCATCCGCACCCCGGTGGGGGTCAAGGTGATCGGCCAGGATCTCAAGGTGATCGAGAAGCTCGCGCGCGAGATCGAGGCGGCGATCAAGACCGTACCCGGAACGGCGAGCGCCTTCGCCGAGCGCATCATCGGCGGCTACTATCTGGAGATCGAGCCTGACCGCGCCCAGCTCGCCCGCTACGGCCTCATGATCGGCGACGTGCAGCAGGTGATCGCCTCGGCGATCGGCGCGGAGACCATCACGACCACGGTGGAGGGGCGGGAGCGCTATAACGTCAGCCTGCGCTATCCGCGCGATGTGCGCTCCGACCCGCAGGCGATCGCACGCGAGGTTCTCGTGCCCCTGGAGAGCGGTGCCTCCGTTCCACTGGGCCAGGTCGCCAAGATCAAGCTGGTGCAGGGCCCGGCCTCCATCCGCACCGAGAACGCCCAGCTGGCGGCCTACATCTATGTCGACGCGCGCGAGCGCGATCTCGCAAGCTATGTCGAGGACGCCAGGCGCGCGGTGGCCGGGAAGGTGAGCTTCCCCCAGGGCTACTACGCAGTGTGGAGCGGCCAGTTCGAGTACTACGAGCGCGCCAAGCAGCGCCTGGCGATCGTGATCCCGCTCACCCTGGTCATCATCCTGCTGCTGCTCTACCTCAACTTCCGGCGCATGACCGAGACCCTGATTGTCATGCTGTCCCTGCCGTTCTCGCTCGTCGGCGGGCTGTGGCTGATGTGGTGGCTGGGCTTCAACTTATCGGTCGCCGTGGCCGTCGGGTTCATCGC